>JAFYBQ010000006.1 GCA_017540085.1 Synergistaceae bacterium
AATTAAGCCCGTTTTTGCCGCGTGATATTATGATTGTCATTTACATTTTCACAGAGAGGAGTCTTTATGCTTATGCTTACGCTTTCAGAAGATACCCCGAAAGGACAGCGAGACGCAATCACAGCCAACGACAAAACCATAACAGTTGAGGCCGGAGCAGGCACGGGAAAAACATGGGTGCTTTCTCAGCGTTATTTGCGGTTATTGCTTGATGATGATGATTTATTGCCGTCCGACATTCTCACGCTCACTTTCACGGAAGCCGCCGCCGGAGAAATGAAAGCCCGCATAGAGTCCCTCATAGAGTCAGCCCTGAAGGATTACCCGAATCACGAGAGGAAGCAGAATATTCTTGACGGCCTGAGTGATTCATGGATTTCGACAATACATTCATTTTCCACGAGGCTTATACGCGAGTCGGGGCTGTCGCTCGACATTGATCCGATGGCCTCGGTGATTTCGGCGTATCAGGAGCAGGCATTCTGGGAGGACGTACGCAACGCCGCGGAGTTTGCCCGGCTCGGGCGGCTCGCTCAGAATTACGCAAAGGGTGAAATTGTTGTAGCCGCAAAATCTCTCGATGATGACCCATACATGAATGCCGCCGTCGGGAAATGGGGAGCCGGGAATCTCGCCTCGTTTGCGCGGAATGCCGCTGACCTTCATTCGTCATCGGGGCTTTCGTGGCAGGATATGATGAAATGGGCTGATGATGACTCAAAATTGCTTGAGGAGTCCGGGCGCAGGGTCATGGCCGTATTGCGGGAGGAATGGCGCAGGGCGTGGGCTTTGTGGCAGAATATCACAGTTGACGGCGTGAAATCTTCAGACATGGCCGGGAATGCCCTCAAGAATTTTCTTGACGGAATGAGAGCCAATCCCCCGGCGAATGATGACGAGCTGAGATATTTTTATGACCAGATAGCGAATAATCCCGCCTATATCGGGAGAAGTGCCGCCCTTGTCGCATTGCGTAACACCGCTGTGGGAAGCACTCTGTCAGTATGGAGAGGTGAACAGCCTTCAGCAGTCAGGAAAATCACCGCAAGTTTTCTCCTGCCCGTAACAGACGAGGAAAAGAAAATGCGCCGTACCCTCATGAGATTTTGCGCGGTTTCGCGGGCAATCTGGGACATGATGAAGTCAAAGCGCGGGCTTCTATCTTTCTCGGACATGATACTTCACGCAAAGCGAACAATTGAAGGCAGAGGAATCCGGCGGGCGTTCAGGCATATTCTTGTTGACGAGTTTCAAGACACAGACCCCTTGCAGTTCGGGATGATTGAGTCTCTCAGGAATTATGATGACGGCTCCGGGCTTTTCGCTGTGGGAGACCCTAAGCAGTCAATATACAAGTTTAGGCACGCAGACCCCGCACTATTCGCCGATGTCATTTCACGCAATGACACACGCAAAATTTCTCTTGATACCAGCTTCAGGACTCGCGAAATATTGTTGTCCCGTATAAATTCAATGTTCGCAAAATTGTGGCCGGACGGAATCAGCCGACAGGAGTCCATGAAGAATGTGAAGTACAACGCCTTGTCCCCGGCGAATAATATTGACGGCCGGGAGTCCGGGACAATGCCGGATTTCGGGGTGTATCTTCTCAGGAATGATTACGGGGCGGAGGAAAGCCGCAAGATCCTCGCCGATGACTTAGCCGGAAAAATATTGTCATGGGTCAGTGAAGGCCGAACAGTTTGGGACAAGAAAGAGCAGCATATACGCCCGGTGAAATTCTCGGATTTCGCGATACTTTCACGGAGCCGGGGATGTTTCGCGATACTTGAGGAGGCATTAGAGCGTTACGGGATTCCCTCAGTCCAAGACAGAAGCAACGACTATTTCAGCCGCGGGGAAATCGGCGATGTAGTATGCACACTCAGGGCGGCCGCTGATTTCGGCGATGATTTCTCCGTAATGGGCTGGCTTATGTCTCCGTTCTCAGGCGTGAAGGAAGATGACGCAGTCGCAAAATGCCTCGCCTTGCCGGACAAAAATCACAAGCCCGCAGACCTTATCCGCGAAAATTTCCCGGAAGCATATTCACGGCTCGAATATCTTTCTGTTGTCGGCGAAAATGAAGGAGCTTCCGGGATTATTTCGTTCTACGACAGAAAAAGGGACTGGCTTTCGTGTTACCCGGAAAAAGACAGGCTCAGAGTCCTGCGTAATGTCCGGCTCGCTCTGAGGATTGCCCGCGAATTTCAGTCGTCAGGAACATCAAGCCTCATTTCATGCGCGGACTACATGACTCGCTCAGTCAGGAACAAATCACAGTACGAGGAACCCGCCTGGCATAATGAGGACGAAAACGCGGTGAGGCTCGGCGCAGTCCATTCGGCCAAAGGACTCGAATACCCCGTAACAGTCGTATTTGCCGACTCCGTAAGCAGAAAGCCCGACTCAAATCCCCTCAAGCCCTCGCGGGATCTCGGTATCGTTTTCAGCAGGCTTCCCGATGAGATTTCACCCGCAAAAGATTTCAGGTCAAAATTATCCGGCTGGCACAATTTATTGTCAGGGCAGGGCGACACGGAAGAGGAAGAGCGGCTATTCTACGTTGCCTGCACAAGGGCGCAGGACAGTCTGATTTTCTGCGGACTGATTAAGCCCATCGACAAAAAGACAGGGGACACGACTCCGAGAGGCTATCCTGATACGTGGTCAGATTTCCTGCTGAGGAGCATACCAGGATTTAGTGAGCCTCCTGAAATCATTACGGCTGACGGCGGGAACGTCCCGGAAATTTCCGGCCATGATGACGCGGAGAAAGTCATTCAGGCTGTCGAAACGGTGAAGGCTGTGCGGGCACTGCGTCAGATTTCGGCGACATCATTCGCGCTGTATGAGTGGTGCGCGTATGCGTGGAGGCGGAAATACCGACAGGGGCGGACTCTGACATGGGAGCTTCCTGATATGGGGAATGATTCTGACGATGATATTTCAGCGGTCGGCGGGGCGGCACTTGGGAGTCTTGCACACTGGATACTGTCGCGGCGGCCTGTCAGTGATGATTACGAGTCGGACATTGACACGCTGCTTTATGACCGTGATACGCTGGGCAGGCTTCCGGGTTACCTGCGCGACACGTGGAGGCACTGCGACAAAAACACGCTCCGTAAATGGCTGATGGATTTTGCCCGGAGTCCTCTCGGAATGACCCTGAGAAATTCGCCGGACGCGGAACGGGAATATATGTTCAGGATTCCGCTTGATGATAATACCGTCATGGCCGGAGCTGTTGACGCTGTTGTGGAAAATATTGTAGCTGACTACAAAATAACGGCTGTCGATAATGTCCCTGAAGGATTCTACGACTCACAGCTCGATTTCTATGCGTATGTGATTCACGAGAAGACGAAAGCAGAAAGCGTTGACGCTAAAATAGCGTTTCTCCGGGAAAATACAGTATATGGACGGACAATTACAGACTTTGCCCCGATACGTGAGAGAATAGAGAGAGCCGCGGCGGAATGCGCTTCCGGGAAAAATGAGTCATACCCGGCTAATCACGCTCACTGCGGAAAATGTCCGTTCAAGAAAGGCTGTGCGAAAATTGCAGAAACAATTTCAGCGAGCGAGTGAGAAACAGAAGGAGCTTCACAGGGAGCTTCACCGGGAGCATTATTTGACGTGCGAGAAGTATTATATCTTTGAGCTTCTGACGGTCGCCGGGGGTATGATGGGACTTTACACTTACAGTTTGCGGGGGCAGGTCTTCAGCAACGCCCAGACCGGGAACATCGTCAAGATGGCGGCGGCTATAGGCTGGGGGCGTTACAGTGTCGCGCTGTACTACCTGATTCCCTTCACGGCGTACATACTCGGCACTATATTGTCTGAAATTCTCCCGGAGAAAGTCAGAAAGGCTCACTTCATACGCTGGGACACATTGCTTGTCGGCATTGAGATTGTAACGCTGTTCATTGTGGGATTCATTCCGTTTTCATGGCCGGATCAGATAGCGCAGGTGATAATAAATTTCCTCTGTGCCATGCAGTTTAACACGTTCCGGCAGGCTGAAGGAGTCCCAATGGCTACGACGTTCGTAACAAATCACGTAAGGCAGATAGGAATCTCAGTAGCAAGAATCATCAGGCATCACGAGCAGGAAAAAGAAGCCCGCGCAAAAATGCTGAAGCACGTAAAAATCATTCTCGCGTTTATGATCGGGGGGATAAGCGTTACGGCACTCGCCCCCGTCCTGAAGGAGAAAACTATATGGCTTGCGGTGATTCCGCTGAGTGCGTGTTTCTGCGTTCTGTTGCAGTCTGATTTAGTGTATGAACGGGCAATGCTGGATATTACGCCGCACGGTCATTAGTGAGAAGGTGAAAATTATGGCTGTTACGGAGAAGAAAAAAGTTTGGGTTAAGCCTGACCGCAAAATGACAATGGAAGAGCTTTGGGAGCGTTTCGAGTATGACCCGGATTATGTTGATGATGATCCTGCGTATGAGGCTGCAATTTATGACAGGTACGGTAATCCGACATACGGGACTTTGTGCGCCAAGTACGAGACCGACCACAATTTAGGCTACGGGCCGTATACAATTGATGAGCTTTTCGCGGAATTTGACAAATGGCGCGAGGAGGCAGACCTTGAGGAAAGCGAAGCACGGCGGGAAATTCAAGCGTGATTACGAACGTGTACTAGGCGGAAAATACAGAAATATTATCATTCACCCTAAAGGCGAGTTATGGGCGATTATATATGCGCTTGAGAATGGCATATCCCTTCCCGAACGGTATCACGATCACGCGCTTCATAACAACTGGGAGGGCTTCCGCGAGTGTCATATACGGCCTGATTTCTAGCTGATTTATGCGTATGTTGATGATGATGTTCTCTGGCTTGAGAGGCTCGGAACTCACTCCGAAATTTTCGGGCTGTAACAAAAAAATTTCCCCCTTCAGAAATTCGGAGGGGGATTTTCTTTTACAGGCCAAGCAATTTTTTCTTCACTGCGTCAAATTCTTCTCTCGTTATTATTCCGTCATCAAGAAGACTCTTGAACTTCCTTATTTCGTCCGCTGCTGAATATCCGCAATGACAGCCGAATGACTCTTCCGCACGATTCGAAAAGCCCCGTGAAGATTCTATACTCTGTGAATTTTCCGGCTTCCCTGCGCTTGAAGGTTTTCCGCGTGAAGGCTCAAAATTTCCCGTATACAGACAGCGTTTATACACATGCCACTCATCAATATAGCCGATTGATTTACGCATTGCATTTGATGACGCGCCTATTGTCATGGGGTATTCATCGCTCGTGAAGTTCAGCGTGATTCTTTTCTCGGCCTTCATTTTCCCGTTGATGAACAAGCGCACTACCTTTTCAGAGTCTCTTGTTACTGCTATGTGAGTCCACTGCCTTATGGGTATTTCGGACTCAGTTTCAACCGACACTGAGCCGCTGAAGTCGGAGTAGAAAGAAAGTTTGCTGTTGTCCCCGCCCGCTTCCTTTACGAGGTTCACGTTGTAAAGAGTCCTCGTGCCGTGAAGCCATCTGCTGAATACAGTGAATGTTGTCGTGGGATAACGGTCAGTTACGTATTCAACCGGGTATACCCATGTTTCCATCGTAAACTCACGCGGGAAATCAAACGCTTCTTTGTTCTCGGTCTGAAGATACGAGTCGCCGTCAAGGTAAAGCGATTTTCCTCCCGTTACAGATTCTTTTGACGAAAGCACCGGGTCTCCGAATGCTTCCCATTTGATTCCGGCCTCATCGCGCAAAATCGAGTCGCTGAAGTGCATTACGGATGACGAATCATTTTCAGCAGACGCAGAAACGCACAGCAGAGTCAGAATTATAACCGCGCAAAATATTCTCCTCATCTCAAAATCGCCTCCCATAAAAAAACGAGGGACAAAATTTCTGCCCCCCGTGTGTAGTCTGATTACTTTCTGCGCTTCTTCAGCATGTCGACATAAACCGCAAGCAATATCACTATGCCTTTTGCGATTTGCTGCCAGAAGGAATTGAGTCCGAGAAGATTCAAGCCGTTGTTCAGCACTCCGATGATTAACACGCCGATCATTGTTGAGCCGATTTTACCGACTCCGCCTGACATTGACGTACCGCCCAAAACTGTAGCCGCAATCGCGTCCATCTCGAAACTCTGTCCCGCTGTGGGCTGACCTGATGCCATTCTCGCGCACAGTACAACGCCCGTAAACGCCGCCAGAAATCCGCTCATCGTGTAGACAAGTATCTTTGTCCGCGCAACGTTCACGCCGGAAAATATTGCTGCCTTGTCGTTTCCTCCGACCGCGTAAACATGACGGCCGAAACGAGTCTTGCTGAGGAGAATCACGCACACAATCAGGAACACAATCATGTAGATTACGGGATAGGGTATCGGCCCAAGCCAGCCCGTTCCGATTATCTGATAGTCCGGGAACATTGCGCGTATAGGCTGGCCGTTGGAGTAAATATACGCCGCGCCTCGTGCAATCTGCATCATCGCAAGAGTTACGATAAACGGAGGGATTGTTGTCTTTGCGATTACGAATCCGTTGAAGAGTCCGAGAGCCGTACCGATTACGATAGCAAGTATTACAGCCTGCGCCACCGGCATGTTGTTGAACGCGATGAAGCCCGCGCTGAGAGTCCCAGACAGAGCCAGAATTGACCCGACAGACAAATCAATTCCGCCCGTGATGATTGCGAATGTCATTCCGAACGCAAGACAGGCATTTGATGACACCTGCCGCAATACGTTCACTAAGTTTCGCTGTGAGTAGAAGACTCCGTTTGTTGTGAGCGACAATATTACGCACATCGCAAGAAGCCCGATAAGCGTACCCATATTTTCTTTGAAGTAGCGCGTAAATCCGTTCTGCGCCTTAACCTGATTCTCAAGCGGCATAGATATTTCCTCCTGTCCCTGTCGCATAACGCATTATTGTTTCCTGGCTCAGTTCGTTCTTGCTGAGATTGGCTGTAACTTTTCCCTCGTGCATGACTAATACGCGGTCTGACATGTTGATGACTTCCGGCAAATCTGAGCTTATCATGAGAATCGCGACTCCCTGTTTCGCAAGCTCATTCATGAAGCCGTAAATTTCCGCCCTCGCTCCTACGTCGACTCCCCTTGTCGGCTCATCGAGGATTAAGAGTTTCGGTTTTGTCGCAAGCCATTTTGCAATTACTATCTTCTGCTGATTTCCGCCCGAAAGATTTTCCGCGAGCTGTTCGGCTGAAGGAGTCTTTATCGCCAGTTCCTTAATGTAGCGCGTGATTGTGTCGGTCTCTTTTGCGAGATTGCCCAATGGCCGCCCCCTGAAGATTTCGTGAAGTACCGTCAATGTAAGATTGTAGCCGACGGAATTAATCAGCACGAGTCCTTCCTCTTTGCGGTTCTCAGGAACCATCGCGATTCCGTTGTTCATTGCCTGACGCACTGAGCGAATATGCACCGGCTTCCCGTCAATGAGAATCTGCCCCGTGTACTTGTCATCGATCCCGAAAATGCAGTGTGCCGTTTCAGATCTTCCTGCGCCGACAAGCCCGGACATTCCGACAATTTCACCCTCACGCACTGCGAACGATACGCCGTTGACGAACGGAGGCGATACTAGGTCTTTCACTTCGATAACGACTTTTCCCGGCTTCACCTCGTCCTTGAAGTAAAGCTGAGTCAATTCTCGCCCTACCATCATTGCGATTAATTGATCGTTCGTAGTCTCGCGTGTGTTGACTGTGCCGACATACTGACCATCGCGCATGATAGTTACGCGGTCTGTTATCGCAAATAGCTCGCTCATTCTGTGGGAGATGTAGATGATTCCGATTCCCTCAGCCTTTAGCTGTCTCATCGTCTCAAAAAGTACTTCCGTTTCTTTGTCCGTCAAAGACGCTGTAGGCTCATCCATCACGAGAATGTCAGCCTTTACTGATAACGCTTTTGCGATTTCTACCATCTGCTGCTGGGCAATGCTCAAGTCTTTGATTAGCGTGTTCGGGTCAAAGTCGAGGCCGAGACGCTGAAGCATTTTCCGGGCGGCTTCGTTCTCTTCTCCGCGCTTGATGATTCCGGCTACGTTACGTTCGCGGCCTAAGTACATATTCTCAGCAATCGACAAGTACGGCACTAAGCACAATTCCTGATGAATGACGCTGATTCCGTGAGCCTGTGAGTCAGCGACACTCTTCATGATGTGGGACTCGCCCTTTACGATTACTTCTCCTTCTTCGGGGATATAGATACCTGCAAGGCACTTGATGAGGGTAGATTTTCCTGCTCCGTTCTCGCCTAAAAGCGCGTGGACTTCTCCGGCTCTCAGCTCAAAATTTACATCTTTCAGCGCGTAAACGCCGGGGAATTTCTTGTGAATGTGTTTCATTTGGAGCAAAATATTTTCTTCTGCCATAAAAATTTTCACCTCCATAAAAACAAGAAGACAGGAGGCAAACGCTCCTGCCCTCCGTCATTCATAGTCTACTGCCAGCCGTCAACGCCAAATGAGTCAACGTTCTCGATTGTGATGAGCTGTACGGGTACGGGGATATGCTTCTCGACTTTTTCGCCCGCGAGAATCTTATAGGCCATCTCTACGCCGATTTTGCCGATGTTGATGGGGGACTGCGCCGCTGTTCCGGTCATGTCGCCTTCCTTTATGGCCTTCTTTGCGTCGGGTGAGCCGTCAACGCCGTAAATCAATACGCCCTTCATGTTCGCGGCCTTGAGTGCCTGAATTACGCCGCGTGCTGTCGGGTCATTGACGCACATAACAACGTTCATATCCGGGTGAGCCTGAATGATGTTCTCCATTTTCGGCATGGCTATTTCGAGCTGACCTTCTGAGCTGTCCTCCGCGACAATCGTAAATTCCGGGTGCTTCTCGATTGTAGCCTTGAAGTTTGCGATTCTGTCGATGCCTGTCTTTGTTGTGGGATGTCCGAGAATTACGGCTTTCCCGCCTTTGGGAAGACGCTTGAGCATGTCCTCAGCGCAGACGAGTCCGGCGGCGAGGTTGTCAGAAGCGACTATGCAGGCTACGTAGTCCTCATCATAGACAGCCGCGTCAACATTGATGATTGGGATTCCTGCTTCGTGGGCGGCCATGAGTCCGGGGGCAACTGCCTGCCAGTCGACAGGGTTAAGGAAAATTGCGTCAACGCCCTGCGCTACCATGTCTTCAATCTGTGAGATCTGCTTCACGGGGTCAAGTGCTGGGTCAAGCGTTATGAGCGTGTCGCCGTTTGCCTCAACAGCCGCTTTGATTGCGTCGTTCATGACTCCGAAAAACGGATTGTTCATCGTCATGTAGGTTGCGCCGAATTTCCTGCCCTGAGCGCCTGCTGCACAGACCGAACCGATAATGAGGGATACTGCGAGGAGTAATACAAAAAGTTTCTTCATGATTAAGAGACTTCCTCCTATGATATAAATTTTGTACGCAAAAAATTTTGGATGAGGTAATTATACAGTCCCCGCACATTTTTTGAATACCGAAATTACACAGTATGCACCCTAATACGCAAGGTAATCTATATCATCTGCAACATCTGGGAATCTCTCGCGGATTTCCTTTTTGCCCACCAGCCTGAAGCCCTCGTACCTGAATTTCGGAGAAGTCGCGCATGACACGAAAGTGAAGCCGTCATCATTGAGATTTTCCGCCGCGAATATTGCGCCTTTAGGGATTACCGCCATATGCCTTTGTCCTTTGCGAATGTCCGCGCCGAGAAGATATTGAGTCATTTTTCCGTCAGCAAGCACTGTGATTTTGAGGCCACAGCCCTCATGATAGTACCAGATTTCCTCGCAGTCTATTTCGTGGAAGTGTGATATTTCGCCCGCGCCAAGCAAAAAGTATATGCTTCCTGCTGAAGGCCGCCCGTCTGTTTCTGAAGATGACGTGTAGACCTCAGCGAATGAGCCGCCCTCCGAATGTCCCGAAAGATTATAGGCTTGCCTGAGTTCGTCAGCGCGTGAAAGTGCATGAGCTTTTACGGACGAAAGAGCCAGAATCACAGCGCACATCAGCAAATTTTTCATGATGCTTCCTCCTTTACAGGCTGATTATACTATTGCCATCCCAAACAAACAGGAGGCAATCACGCATGAATTACACCATCGGAATCGATACAGGCACAACATCAGTCAGCCTAGCCGCAATCAATGAATCCCGCGAGCTTGTAGCCAGCAGGACAATCAATCACGGCGCATTTATCCCCGGCGATTTCCCCGAATCACGGGTACAGAATCCCGCGCTAATTCTCTCGGCGGTCATGGCCGGACTCGAATCGATAACGCAGGAATACGGCGCACCCTCCGCAATCGGCTTCACAGGCCAAATGCACGGAGTGTTATACCTCGACAAAGACGGAAATCCCCTGTCCCCCCTCTACACATGGGAAGACCCAAGCGCGAATATTCCTGTTGACGGAAAATCATCGCTCGAAATTCTGCGCTCTCACGGCGTGAAATGTTCAGCGGGCTACGGAGTCGCGACTCATTTCTACCTTCAGCGGGCCGGGAAAATTCCTGCAGGGGCGGTGAGGCTCTCGACAGTCAGCGACTATATAGCAATGAAACTTTGCGGGAAAAATTCCCCGGTTCTTTCCGCTGAGATGGCCGCGGGGCTTGGAGGCTTTGACCTTCAGCGGCGTGAGTTCATGATTGACCGACTCGAATCTGCGGGCGTTGATGTCTTATTCCTTCCCGAAAATGTGAAAGGCTATGCGTTAATTGGCCATGCGGGAAATAATGTGCCTGTCATAACTTCAATGGGAGATAATCAGGCCAGCTTCATGGGTTCTGCTGACGACGAGGGAAATACCCTCCTGCTTAATGTCGGAACGGGATCGCAGGTTTCATTCATGACTCAAAATTTCGTTGAGACTGACGGAGACATAGAGCTTCGGCCATACGGTGAGAAATATATTCTTGCGGGTGCGGCACTTTGCGGGGGGAGGGCTTATGCCATGCTTGAAGGATTCTACCGGGAAATCTGCGGGAGTCCGTGCTATGACATGATGAGCCGGCACGCTGAAGAGTTTTTGCGGACTCAGGGTCTGACTCATGCGTGGAATGTCGACACAAGATTTCAGGGTACGCGCTCCAATCCCAATATCACCGGGAGCGTAACGGGAATCACATCGGACAACTTCACGCCGGGAGCGTTCACGGTCGGAGTCATACGGGGGATTATTGCTGAATTGCACGGAATGTACACGGCCATGAAGAATTTGACGGGAAGGAATGCCGCTGTCCTTGTGGGTTCCGGGAACGGCCTGCGGAAAAATGAGATAATGCGGAGGATTGCGGGCGAAATTTTCGGGCTTGAGGTGAGAGTCCCGAAATACCAGGAGGAAGCCGCCAGAGGCTGCGCGATTTGCGCCATGAATTTCGTGTAGAATATTCCCATTCCCAAACACAAAGGAGCATTCAGCATGAAGAAATTTTCAGCACTAATTATCATTCTCATACTCTCATCATCGCCACTTCACGCAGAGTATGACCCTCAGCACACAATGTTAGCCCTCAACATGGCAATTGTCTCGGTCAACCGAATTTTGACGGCGGAAAGCAGAGCAGTACTTGAGCAGGAATACAGCAGTATCATCAACAACCTTAGTCTCGGAAACATTGAGAGCGACACCGAAATGACCGCGCTTTACCGGGACTTGATGACCGTAATCACAAGCAAGCGTCTACGGTCGGAAGACTCGCGGAGATTCCTCACGTATTACGACACAGCAGAGAAACGACTCGTATCTTACGCACTCTCAAGCATTCGTACTCACGAAGCCCGGCTAAGGTCAGCACAAAATGAAGCGCAAGCCTCATCACAGGGAATCGCCCGCGTAAATTCGGAGCAGAACGCAATAATCGCAGGCTGGCTCGGAAACATGGCGGTCTCGTGCGTCTCGTCATTCTTCGGCGGAATATTCAGCTCATCGGAACTCCTCGATGACACCGTGAATGCTTACGACTCATATCAGCGTTTAGAGTTCATGCGCGGATATTACGAGTCGGAAGGACAGCGGGCAAATTCTCAGGCTGAAATCTCACGCGCTCAAATCTCCGGCTTGAGGGACGAACTCAAACACGACTCGGCCATGCTCAAAGAGGAGCTGAGAAATTCGCAGTGGCTCTTAGACCGTCAGGAAATTTCCGAATGCGACTCTCTTCAGCAAAGACTCCTCACAGCCTCATGGAATCTCCTCAGAAAATACAGCCTCCCAGACTCTTACCGTCTCACTCAAAAGACTCTCAGCTTCTACTACAAGGCACTGAACGAGCAGGACTCCGCCAAAAAGCTCCGTATGCTGCGCGCGATTGAGGACGAGTTTTCGGTGTACCCTCCCTACTGGTATTACCGCGCAAAATCAGCAGAGGAATCCGGCAATGCCTCCGAAGCTGAAAAAAGTTTCAAGAGGTTCGGCGAAGTGTGGCGGCCAGTCCTCAGAAGAGACCCCTACAAAGTCGAGGCAGAGAAATACCGCGTGAGGAAACTTGCTGACGATGACCCGCAGAAAAATTCCCGCGCTATTCTTGACGCTCTCGAAGTGATACGCTCAAACACTCCCAAAGATGACTGGGCGAATAACCTTTTTGCCGGAGTCGCGTTTTTTGTGATGGGCGACAAAGAGCAGGGCGTTGAATGCTTAGAGCTTAATGTTGATTTTGAGTACGAGACAGATATTAGCGGGGCATTGCTCGCAGAAATGAAAAAGGGCAGGCTCGACTCCGAATCAGCGCAGGAAGTCTCACGATCTCTCAGGCTCGGCGCACTCACGAAGGGAATGAGCGATGACGTTCGAGCGAGGGCGGCGGCATTGGCGGATTTCTTTGACGGTGTTGACGGTGCCGTGAAGAATCTCGAAAGCCTAAGCAGGTCAGCAGGAAGCCCGTCAATATTCCACGCTCTGAGAATCGCTGAACAGATGAAGGGAGGCACTCAGGATTTCGGGAAGGTTGTCGGACTCATGAAGGCTCATGACGGACTCAGGGACGAAATTTACGGTGATTACTCCGCTGTAATGCCTGTAGTGATGAGCTGTGCGAGCGCGGACTCTGTAAGCGCAAAAATCTTCATGGCCGACTCGCTGCTTTACGGCTGGGGAATTGAGCAGGACGCAAAGAAGGCGGAAGAGATTTTCACGGGGCTTGCCGAGAGCGGGAATGCTTACGCGCAGTTTGTGATTGTGCAGAGTCATTTTGCCGGGCAGAAATACGAAGCTCCGAAGAAATACACCCCGCAGGAACTCGAAAGGATATACCAGGAGGGCTACAAAAATTACGGCATTTTCGGCCCTAACAATGCAAAGGCCGCTGAACTTTTCACAATCGCTGCTGAAAACGGACATTCTGAAGCCCAGCGTTTGCTTGGGCATTGCTATAGATACGGTTACGGAGTCAGCAAAGATTTGCAGAAAGCGCGTTACTGGTATCAGCAGGCGGCGAATCAAGGGGATAGAGACGCACGTCAACAGCTCGATAACCTGAACAGGAACGGAAAATAGCAAGAGAGACATACGGCGGGGCGATTCTTGTCCCGCTGTTTTTGTTGCGCTGAAATTCCCTCAGTGCTAAAATAAGCACCCCGTAATCTCACGGCGGAAAAATAATCCCAAGGAGGCGGCAGTCAAAAAAATACGTGGCGAAGGAGGTGAAAAAGCATGTGGCAGGCTGCACTTGTTCTGTCGATATTGTTCATAAGCCTCTACGCGGAATTTGAGATTGACACCTTTACGGACGCGGACGGCGCGAAACATTCCCGGTTTAACGTAAGCATAAAGAAATCGAGCCTGATGAAATAACAGGCAGCATGTATGAAAGATTTTGCCAGTAATATCAACCAGTCAATTTAGACTATAACAAAGCGACATAAGTTCCCAAGACGGATAAAAAGATAACGGCCTCCTCTCGTGTAGAATATTGCTATCACGAAAGGGGGAAAATTTATCATGGGGTTTCTGACTCAGATTGAAGGAGTCTTCAAGCTCGTTGTGCAGTACGGAATATTATTGATGGAGTGCGTTGGCGTAACGATACTGCTGTTCACGGCGGTGAAATCAATCTGCGGAATAATCATGCGCGACTCACATGTTAGGCTCACTCTCGCGAAGGGCATAGCACTGTCTCTTGAGTTCAAGCTCGGCGGCGAGGTATTGAGGACGGTAATTGTCCGTGAATGGTCAGAGCTTGCGATACTCGGCGCGATAATCGTGCTTAGGGGTGCGCTTACGTTCCTGATACACTGGGAAATAAAGACGGAGGAAGCCAGCCTGAAATAGCGGGCAGAAAAGAGACTCAGTGGGGGGTGTTATCTCACTGTTTTGGAGGTTGCTAAAATGCGACTTTGAGGTAAAATGTTTATCGTTCATTGAATCTATCAATGGCAAAAATTATACGAAAGGTGGTGATTGCCCATGAGGACAAGAATATGTCCGTTCCCAGCCAAACAAGGGGGGAAATGGACGTGAAGAGAAAAATCTTGAAATTAATTGCAATGGCCTTCGGACTTTATGTCGTGTGGTTTGACGACAAAGATGTCGCGATCAAGTATTCTCATGGTGAGTACGTCATAACAATTAAACTGTAGTAGCCGTGAGTTTTTTGGAGCTGTGATCCCCTCAAAGGATTTCAGCTCTTTTTAGTAGCCTGACATTAAAACCGAGGCCGCCCCTCTCTCAAAGGCAGCCCCGGAATCTTTAAGGAGACTTTATTATGATGCAGAAATTGTTTATTGCGGCTATATCTTTATGCCGACCTTCTCGAAAACCGCAAGCACCTGCTCCAATGTTCTCGGCCCGATTTCACGCGCTCTTTCTTTCCCGTCAGCGTCCCAGAATATCATCATAGGAATGTGGCGAACCTTGTACTCTTCTGCCGTTTCGGGATGCTCATCGAGATATATGTAGCTAGTTGCGATTCTTGTGCCGTACTGCGAGTCTATCTGCCTGAGAACTGACAGCATTTTTTCACACTCAGGGCTATTCTTCTTCAGCAACACTGTTACAGAAGGAAGAGCCGCATACGCCGCCGAACATAACACCGCCACAAAAATTACCGCCGTCAGAATTTTAGCCTTCATGAATTACTCCGCTCCCTCTATGTTTATGCCGTTGTCCGCAAAAACTTTCAGCACGTTGTCTTTTGGCATGTAGCCTATTTCCCGCGCTATCTCTTTTCCGCCCGCGTCTTTGAATATCAGCATGGGAACATAGCGCACCCGGTATTCTTCTGCCAGTTCGGGGCTGTCCTCAAGATATATGTGAGACGCTGAGACCTTCCCGCCGTATTCCTTCTCTATCTGAGCCAAAACTTTGGCCATCTGAGCGCAGGCAGGTCATGTTTTTGTCGACAGCATCATCACGGAAGGAAGCGAGTCAGCAAATGCCGCCGAACACAGCACCGTCACAAAAATTATCGCCGTCAAAATTTTAGCCTTCATGTTACGCGCCACCTTCACGAAATTTTTACGGGTAATTTTATATGCAGATTGTATAAAATTTATGCAGGCAATCTCAATCCCTAATAATAACTAATTTCACTTGCGCTATAATTTCGGCATTCATTAATACAACAAGGGAGAAATTTTCAAGATGGAAGAACAGGGAAAAATAATCAGTTCCTGCGACATTGATTCAAACCTTGCGCTCCAAATTTGGACACGCGGAAAAACTCCCCGGCTTTCAGTCCTCAACAAGGCGAAAAATTCCCGCAAGCTGATTCATATATCATGGATAGAGAAAAAATCACGCACTCTTTCTATCAGCGGGAAAAAACCCGGCGAGAATTTCAATTACACCGTGAGCGACTTAGGCCCGGCAGTCTCAAGAATCTTAACCGAATATTTCGCACGGACTAATTTCAAGGTCAAGTTCCTGAAGCTGTTTCTTGACTTGGAGAAGGCCGTCCATCATCCTGAGCCTTTCTCCAGCAAGTCGGACTTTGCCATGATGACTGAGGAGAAACGCTCTTCATTGTGGATTGCTGACTGCTCCGAGGGGGACAGAAATTCGGGGGTGTTCCGTCCGTTTTTCCCGGCAAATTCTCAGGAGGCCGAATCACTCACGGAAGACAAACTCAGAATCGCAAGCCTCAAGATGAGGACAACGGAAGGACTCTTCAGCCTCGGAGTCGTTGACGCTCTCAAGCAGGCTAACCCGGAGAGATGGCACAACACATTGAGGGTTACAGCCGCGGCCATGCTCTTGGGCTTCTCTTACTGCGGGGCGGACGGCTCGAAGACTTCCGATTACTTTTGGACAGCCGGAGAAAAACCCGTAAACCTTAACCCAAATGTTACAGTCCTGAAAGCACCCGTCAAAAAACTCTCAATCAATGACGCTGAATTAGCCCGTCTCGGCTACAAGCTCACGGCATATATACGCCACATTTACCGGGCGAATGAGGTCGATATATCGTACTCAGACGACAGCGAGAAATCATTACAGGACTCAGGCTTCACACGAAACAGGCGTTTTGACTTCAACGCAGGGACAATCGGCGATGTTCCCTACAGGGTTACTTTCTACGCAAACGAGCGCGACAGGCTGACGGCTTTCGGCTGTAACCCGCGAATGCAGACAGCAAAGCACCGCGGCGACATGGTAATAATGATTCCGACAGAAATTTTCACGGAGGCAATGAATGATGACACTATCGGGGGCGTGTCCGGCAATGAGTTCTACACGCTCACGCGGCTTTTGTGGGCTAGGGAGTTCTCTGAATGGTACGGAAATATCCGGCCTTATGTGCAGAAATTCGCGGGGCTGATTGAAGGATGATACGTAAATTTTTGTGCGCGCTTCTTTTGCTGACACTCTGCGGAATCTCGGAGGCCGGGCAGCAGAGGCGGCTTTCAGTCGTAATTTTCCCGACAATTAACAGCACCGAGCTTGAGATTTGGCAGAGCAAGTATTACCCGTATAACGTGCTTGAGGAAAAAATGTCGGACTACCTTGAATCCCTCTACAAAACTTCGCCGATGATTGACGCGAGAGTCCTCGACGAGGCCGCCATGAATCGATGGTTATCCGGGTCAAGACAGGGCGATGACATGGCCGTTCAGCTTGAATTGTATTCGGCGGTCATGAAGGACAAACATATTATAGGCACATCGACTTCAGGAAGGGTGCTTGTACGGATTAGAGTCTTTGACCGTGCGAGGGTTCGCGAAATTTCCGTGCGTAATGTCCGCGGCAAAAGCTCAAGATTCACGCTTGATGACGAGGCTTCTATATTCTGGTTTGACGCGGCTGTGGCGGGATTGGGCGTGCCGTTTGAGAATGGCTTTGACCTTTTCGGGCTGACTCAGGGGAAATACAAAGGACAACAGATGAGCCGCCCGACTTGGGATCAGTTCAAAGGCACAGCATATTGGCAGGCAATCAAGAACGCAATCGCCAACGCCCACCGGGAGTCACTTGACCAAATCCGCAACGTAATCCGCTCCAATGACCCCGGCGCAATGATGGCAGGACGTGATAATTTCTCGGACAAGTACAGGACAATCGGCAGAATCTTAGCCCCTACAGCGACATCAACACGCAAACGCCGCGACTATATAATCTCGCTGGGAAGAATCCCTGACGGAAGCAATGACGGTGTGAGAGTCGGCGAGGTTCTTGACGTTGTGAGGGCGGACACGTATGTTACTGTCGTCCCGGATGAGCCTGTTGTAGTATTGCCGAAAGTTGTCGGAAAAGTAAAGGTGATAAAAGTCTACGATGACAATGCAATAGTCAGAGTCGTAAAAGATAACAAGAAAGAACCCGTAACCCTGAAGGATTTAGTCGTAAAAGAAACAGGCATAACAGGCAGGTGATAAATGATGAGGAAAATATTTCTGACACTGACCGCAATTCTGATGTTTGCTGAAAGTTTATACGCCGCCTCAATCATTCCCGATGATGACAGCGCAATATATCCCCCGTACAATGAACAGCCCCCGGCACAGCAGGAGACTCCAAAGCCCGCGCCCGCTCCCAAAAAGACTCCCGCAAAGAAAAAGCCCGTTCCCCAAAAGAAGACTTCCGCGAGAAAAACGCCCCCCGCGAAAACTTCATCACGCAGAAAGCCCGCGCCCGTGAGGCAGTCTTCACTTCAGAAGGGCATAGAGCTTATGCAGCAGGATCGATACGAGCAGGCAAAACCGTACCTCCTCAAAGCCATTCAGGAGGAACGCAACAACCCTAACGCGTGGTACTGGTACGGGGTATATCACGAGAAGACCGGCGGATTCTATCAGGCTCAGTATTTCTACACGAAAGCCATAACGATTGATCCGGCGTTTGAGCCATTGTCGCGAGTCGTGTTTTACCCCGATGACCCGGAGAAAACTCCCCTGTGGGATCCTAAACGCCCCGCGAGAGTCCACCCTGTCGAAACAGCTTCCGTACCGCTCAATGTCTCACGATTCCCGAATGCGCCCAATGACCCCGAAATTCCGCAGGTACCCGTGTATACTCCCCCTGAGCCGGGAGCGTCCCCGCTTGACGGAGACTCATGGAATCCCGCTGTCTATGTCCCGCCAAGCCCGGAAGAGCTGACAGAAACAGGCGAGTCCCCTGTGTATATTCCGCCTGACGCTGAGTCCGTTGAGGCTGACGAACGGCAGACGATAAAATTTCCCGCATACAATACGGACATCACTATGTCCCGCCCGGAGAATGACCAGATAATCCCGGACAGGGAAAAGATAATGAGAGTCCAGAAGAGAGCCGATAAACCGCTGTACACTCCGCCCGAACCAGGACAGAGAGTCGAGACTCGCCCCGCACAGAATCAGACCGAACAGCCCCACAAATCAGCAAGCGTTCAGGCCAAGCCCGCGCAGGGCAAGAAGTCCGCGACAGTCCCGGAAAGCAGGGTAGTCCGTCAATCTCAGAAGAAGCCCGCGAAAGCCACAGCAAAGACTCCCGCAAAGACCGCCCGGAAATCTCAGACTAGGACTCAGACTCCCGCCTCGCAGGACGTAAGACCGCAGACACGGACTCAGCCTCGCACACAGCGGCAGCAGAATCAGAGTCAGACTCCGACTCCGGCACCGAGACAGCAGACTCCGACTCCTGTTCCGCCGCCCGCACGGCAGACTCAGCCCGAACCGCAGACAGCTCCGAGACGGCAGAATGAGTATCTCCCCCCTGTGGGACAATATGCACCTGACCCGGGGACAATTTCAGACAGGCCGATTCCCCCGGTCGGACAGGGACAAAATTAGCGAGGTGATTATTTGATGATGAGGAAAATTTTTGCCGGGATGATTCTTTTGCTGACTGTGATATGCGCTGAAGGACTTGCCGCGGAGAAAGCCATACGGGTAAATCAGCCCGCGTATCACTCAATGAATTTCTACGTCTACAAGCCCGCGAATCTCCCGAAAGATTTTTACGTTACGTTTGACGGCTATTTAGTGTACAAAGGCGAGAAGGGAGTCTGGCATTACGCCACTGCGGAGAAATCCGGCATCGCTAAAACCGGCTACGTTGTCGGCTCAGTCCTGCCCTATGTCGTGAGGCTCAAGCCGTACAGCGCGAAAATATCATCAGTCGCGCCCATACTGGGAGGAGACCGCGTAAAAGATCCCCCGTCAGCAAAAACTGACCCGAAATCAAGCCGCGTTGTATACATGCCGCCGGAAATGCACGCGGAAATTTATACCCCTCAGCATTTCAGCCCTAACGCTTCAGACTGGACGCAGAACTCTAACTTCATGGCCGTAGGAAAATGGCAGAAGAGCATAACGAAAATGGGAGTCCTTTACCGCCCTAAAATCCCGGTCGCGTGGAAGGGTGATTTTCCTGAAGCAGTCTACGCATGGAACGGAATGACGTGGATTCAGCTCGCCTCAAAGAATCCCGGCTCAACCGCAAGAAATATCCTGCGCCGTGAAATATATGATTTGACCGTCAGCACAAACAAGACAAACCGCCTTCATTGGACGGATGACGACTCCAGCGTCTTGGCACAGTTTGCGGCCATGTGGGGCTATGAATGGGTCGGCCATATTATTTTAGGGAGGGACTTTTATTGATGATGAGACGCATAACTCTTGCAGTTTTCGCGCTGCTGCTTCTGTGTTCAGAGTCCCACGCGAAACGCTACGTTACGGAGCCGCTTTTAGTGCCTCAGTCGCCCTACGCGGGAATGACTTTCTATGTTTACCGACCGTATGACATGCCCCCGGGATGGTATATCACGCTTGACGGCTATCCGGTGCACAGAAACGATGACGGGATGTGGGTATACGGCACAGCGGAAGGGCCTAACCTTGTACCGACAAATTATGTCGTCGGCTCAATAGTGCCTTCAATGGCGGGCATAACGAAATGGATTTCTGACGTTCAAATCTCAGAGCTTAGGAAATATCCGAATAACGCAGAAATTCAAGCGGTCAGACAGAAAGGCTTCACCCGCAATCAGATGTCGAAAGGTGAAAAATATTCCACGTACATCCCTGACTGGACATTCAATGCGTCATTTATGGCCGCGGGAAATTGGCGGGGTACTGTTGACCGCATGTGCGTATTGTCGGAGCTTGGAGTTCCTGCGGCGTGGCTTGGAGGGAGTCCGAAAGTGATTTACGTGTGGACGGGGTCAATGTGGACTCAGCTTGATACGGGTGATGTTAGGTCGCCGAAAAGAGTCTTTGCGCGGAACTACAGCAAGGTTCAGAGGCTCGTTAGGCAGTCGGGCTTCAAGTGGTACGCCCAGGACACGCCCGTTTTGGCACAGCAGGCAAAGGCATGGGGCTATTACTGGCTAGGAGAGATAAGCATAAAGAACTAGTGATACAGCGCAGGAATTATTGCGGCGGAGGAAACAGCATACAATATCAACCCTCCGCCCGGATTCCTTGCCGGGAATTTACGCATACGGCTTTAACATAACCGCGCAAGAAGTCTCCCGCCTCTAACCGTAGCGTAAGCGGTGAGATGAATTGTGCCTACTTATCTTGATAAGTTATAATTCAGTTGTCATCCTTCTTATAGGCTGTAATATCATGAACTTAGACACTAATAATCAATAATCATTCAGTATTCTTATTATATTATCATCTAGTTCTTGTCGTGAAATATCGCCGTCAGGTTTTCGATGATACTATGAGTGAGTTTGCTAAAGATATTTTTCTCCGTATCTCTAAACTTCATAACATTACTTTGGAGCAATGGAAGCATGACAAAGACCATGTTCATGTAATGTTCCGCGCTCATCCCAATACTGAAATATCCAAGTTCATAAACGCATATAAAAGTGTTTCATCACGCCTGATAAAGAAAAATTTTCCTGCTGTACGGCGAAAACTTTGGAAAGAAATGTTCTGGTCAAGAAGTTTCTGTTTGCTTACGACAGGAGGCGCACCGATAGAAGTAATAAGAAAATATATAGAAAAACAAGGGCAGAGCAAATGAACCGGGCATACAAGTTCAGAATATATCCGAATAAGGAACAGCGAATAATGTTTGCCAAGACATTTGGCTGTGTACGTTTTATCTATAACCTAATGCTGGCAGATAAAATCAAGCATTACCAGCAGACAGGAAAATCCTTGTCAGTAACACCAGCCAGATATAAAAACCAGTATGAATGGCTGAAGGAAGTAGACAGTTTAGCCCTAGCCAACGCGCAGTTAAATTTGCAGACGGCATATAAAAACTTTTTCCGAAAGAAACGAGCCGGATTTCCGAAGTACAAAAGCAAAAAGAAAACCCGCAAGAGATACACGACCAATAACCAGCATGGGAGCATAAGAATGGAAAACGGAAAAATTAAGTTGCCGAAGGTTGGTTATGTAAAAATAGTTCAGCATCGCCCGATGATGGGAGTAATAAAGAGTGCGACAATTGAGCAAACGTCAACGAATAAATATTATGTAAGCATACTTGTAGAGTACGAAAGCCAAGTACCTGAAGTAGAGGCTCATAAATTTATCGGACTGGATTACTCAATGCACGATTTGTACGTAACCTCAGAGGGAGAACGAGCGAATTATCCCAGATATTTGCGCAAGCATGAAAGGAAATTAGCGCGACTATGCCGATGGCATTCCAGACGAAAAATAGGTAGCAAGAACCGAGAACGAATGCGAATGAGGGTATGTCTGGAGTACGAAAAAATAACGAACCAGCGTAGCGACTATCTTCACAAGAAATCATATAACTTAGCGGAAAAATATGATGCTGTATGTATAGAAACACTAGACATGCGGACAATGAGCCAATTATTGCGTTTCGGAAAATCAGTATCGGATAACAGCTTCGGAAAATTGCGAGAAATGCTGTCATATAAATTGTATTATCGCGGGAAACGATTGCTGCAAGTAGATAAATGGTATCCGTCAAGCCAGCTCTGTCATGAATGTGGTTACAGGAACATGGAAGTGAAAGACCTGAAAATCCGAGAATGGAAATGTCCCTCATGCGGAGCGGAACATGACCGAGATATAAATGCAGCGATAAATATCCGCGAGGAAGGGAAACGAATAACAAGAGCTACCGTAGGTCATCCAGGAAGTAACGCCTGTGGAGAGGGTGTAAGACACTATAACCTATATAAGGAAATAGCGCGGTCTTCGGTGAAGCAGGAAGCTCCCGCTTCTTAAAGCGAAGGTATGTTCACTTTTTTCCCAGCGTGTATAATATCCGTGTTAATCCCTACACAATGAAAGGTGGTCTCAATGACTGTCCGCAAAATCTTTTCATATCTTCCCGTATTACTGGCAATAATTTTTTTTCTCCCGGAAATATGCTTATGTTCACCCTCCGAAATCACATCAATAACACAGCTCAATGATCCCCGTTACAGAGTCGGCTCTGACTCCGACGGGCCTGTTCTCGAAAGAGCGCGGGAAAATCTGCCGAACGCGCAAATCCTCAAGTACAACGACTTCCTGAGCGAGTATCTTGCGCTTCAGACAGGAAAAATTGACGCTCTCACAGCAAACGAGTCCGAATTTATTTCAGCCATCAAGAACGGACTCGAACATGTCAGAATCCTTCCCGGCTACTTGGGCAGCCCTGTGCCTACTGCCGCGGGGATTTCGGAAGTCTCAGAGATTCCCGGACTCAGGGAGAAATTCAACGCATTCATAGCGGGGCTGAAGGCTGACGGAACATTAGCGGCCATGTACAAACGCTGGGTAGATGACAATAATCATAATATGCCCGCGATTGATGTCCCGGAGAAATCAGATATTCATCTCACTGTCGGCACTACGGGAGTCGTTATGCCGTTCAGTTTCTTCATCAACAGCACGGTTACAGGCTTTGACGTTGAGCTTGGGCGGAGATTTGCGGCTTATATCGGGGCAACGGTTGAGTTCAAGATGTACGGATTCGGAAGCATACTGCAGGCTCTCAAAAGCGGTGCTATTGATATTGCCCTGTCGAATCTCTATGTAACCCAAGAAACTGAAGAGAGCGTTATTTTTTCCGATATAGTTTTCCCGATTAACTGCATTGTAGCTGTTTATGATGACAGAAAAACACCCCTAATCCCTGAGCGTGAGACAGGAAATTTTGAGGCATTCGGGGGAAAACGAATCGGAGTGTTCACAGGCTCAGTACAGCATGACATGGTGAAGAACTCTATACCCGGCGCGGATATTCTGTATTTCGACTCCCTGGCAAACATAATCGGCTCGCTGGTGTCAGGAAAAATTGACGCGGCGGCGGTTGACAAGACTATAGCGGCTGAGGCTGAGAGGACGAACCGCGATTTGACACACATGAATGAAGCTCTCGGAAACTCTTATGCTGCCTTCCTTTTTCCCAAGTCCCCGAAAAATAATCCCCTCGCTGATGAGATTAACGAATATATACGGCGGATAAAGTCTGACGGGACACTTGAGCAGATCAGCGCAATATGGACAGGCACGGACGAAAGCAAAAAGATTATCCCAGATTACAGCAAATTTCCTGACACGAACGGCACAATACGAATCGCCGCCGACAATGAGGCCCCGGTGTTCTCATACATGAAAGACGGAAAACTCACAGGGCATGACATTGATGTTATCGTCCGCTTCTGCCGGGAGAAAGGCTACCGTCCCAACTTCAGCATGATAAATTTCACCGGGGTGATTCCTGCCGTAAACTCCGGGAAATGCGACATGGGCATAGGCGGAATCACAATGACCCCGGAACGCGCCGAGTCCGTGAGATTCTCCGAGCCTGTATGCACCCTGAAGAGCGTCCTGCTCCTGAAATCGCCGGGGCAGACTCAGCCGTCAGCAAAAGCCGAAACATCACGCAGACCGAAATATTCGACTCTCGCCGAGCTTGACGGAAAACCCATCGGAATGCAGCCCGCCGTTTATGAGTGGTCTTCTTTCATAAGGGAGCTTCTGCCTCATTCGCAGGTCATTTTCTACAACACTTTCACCGACATTTTGACGGCTCTGAAAAATCACAAGATTGAAGGCTTCCCTGCTGATGAGCCTGTGTTCAATCTCTTAGCGGCGGAAGATGAGAACATAGCGAAAATTGACGGGGAAATAGACAAGTCATATGACCTTGCTTACGGCTTCCCGAAAAATGACAAGAGCAGAAAATTACGCGACGAAATGAGCGAGTATATCCGAAAGATAAAAGCAAGCGGAGAACTTGACGCAATAATAACGAAATGGGAAGGGGCTGACGAATCCGCCAAGACTCTCCCGGACTATAAAAATTTCCCCGCGCCTAATGGTGTTCTGACTATGGCGACTGAAGGAGAGTACCCCCCATTCAACTACTACAGGGGAAACGAAATCGCCGGATATGAGATTGACATTGCCGCCCGTTTCTGTGAGGCTTACGGCTACGGACTCCGCGTTTCGTCCATGACATGCGACGCGATAATAGCGGCTGTGATTTCCGGGAAATGTGATTTTGCGGCTGACGCTCTGACTCCGTCCGATGAACATCTACAGCAAATATACTTCTCCGAGCCTTACGCTAAAAGCCGCTCCGTAATGGTCTGCCTGAAAGCTGATGACTCACCCGCTCCCGCCCCTGCCGTAACAGGAAGGACAGTGCCGAAATATAAGCACCTCACCGAGCTTAACGGGAAGCCCATCGGAATGCAGCCGGGGATAATCGACTGGGAGGAATGGGCCGCCAAAACTCTCCCCCTCTCGAAAGTACAATACTACAGCACGTACCCCGATTTAGTGTCAGCCCTGAAGACTCACAAGATTGAAGGATTCCTCGTTGACTCTCCCGTTCTTGCTCTCATGGCCGCTGAGGATAACACGCTTGCGTATATTGATGAGCCTGTCGGAAAACCTTTCGGATATTCATTCTTTTACGCGCAGACAGAAGCGGGGAAAAAATTATGTGATGAGATGAGCGAGTATATACGCAAAATTAAGGCAAGCGGTGAACTTGACGCTATCCTCTCGAAATGGCAGGGAGCAGACGAATCCGCAAAAATTCCGCCCGACTTCAAGAGTCTTCCCGCAAAAAACGGAACATTGACATACGCGGCTGAAGGAAGTTATCCGCCGTTCAACTACTACAAAGGGACGAAGTTAGCCGGAATTGATATTGATATTGCTGTAGAATTTTGCCGGGCATACGGTTACGGACTCGACGTTCAGACGATGTTGTTTGACGCTACGATTCCTGCTATCAATTCGGGAAAAGTAGATTTTGCAGGGGACTTCACTCCGTCAGAAGAACACGAAGAAGCCGTGTATTTCTCTGAGACTTATTGCAACGCACGCTCGGTAATGGCCTGCCTGAAAGACGACAGCCCGCAGAAAGTCAGCGAGGCTTATCCATCACTTGCGGGAAAAATTATCGGAGTCCAGACCGGGACAACCTGCGCCGAACTCGTCCCCGAAAAAATTCCGTCAGCAAAATTAGCGTACTATGACTCACTGACTGACGAGCTGACCGCGCTAAAGGCCGGGAAAGTCAGCGCGATATGCTGCTCACTGCCCGCGGCGATTTTTGCGGAGAATGAAGACTCAAGACTCGCCCGCATTAATCCTCCCCTGCGCGAAACATATCTTTATCCGATTTTCTCGCAGACTGACAAAGGCCGGAAACTGTGCGCTGAATATTCCGCTTTCCTCAAAACTTTATGGGACAATGGGACAATTGACGCTCTCAATGAAAAATGGCTCGGCCATGATGACAGCAAAAAGATTACGGACGACTATTCACAGCTCCCTGCGACAAACGGCAGAATCATTATGGCTGTCGACACATCATTAGTGCCTTTCGCTTACGTGAAGGATAACAGGATTGTCGGGTATGATATTGATTTAGCTGTGAGATTCTGCAAGGAAAAAGGTTACGCGCTTGAAGTTCAGAATATGCCGCTGACAGGAGCAATAGCTTCAGTGAAAACAGGAAAGAGCGATTTCACACAGTCATTGAACAAAACGCCCGAACGCGCAGAAAATACCCTCTTCACAGAAACGCCCGCAGTAAAATCCGGCAATGTCCTTCTCACATTCAAAGCCGAATACGAACGCGCAGAGTCATCAGCAATGTACACCGACAAATCACAGCTTGCCGGGAAAAGAATCGGAGCTATGCTCGGCACAATAAATCCTGAAATCGCAAGGGAAAACGTGCCGTCAGCAAATATAGTAGAGTTCAGCAGCATGGCCGCAACGCTTTTCGCACTGAAATCCGGCAATGTTGACGCTATATGCGTTCCTGTTCCTGTCGCAAGATTCATGATGCACGATAATTATGATATTGATTACTGCGGAGAACAGCTCACAAATTACAACATAGGGCCGATATTCCCGAAAACGGAGAAAGGCGAGAAGCTGCGCGGACAGTACACAGATTTCATCAAGCCATTGTGGGACAACGGGACTCTTCACTGGCTTGACGGAAAATGGTTCAGCAGGAACGACAGCGAGCAGGCTGCGGATGACTATTTATCGCTCCCGAATCCCAACGGGACTCTGAGAATGGCCGCTGATTTGTCGGTTATGCCGTTTGCGTTCATGAGGGACGGGAAAATCATGGGCTATGATGTTGAGCTTGCCGGAAGATTCTGCCGGGCTTACGGCTACGGGCTTGAGATTGTGCCGATGCCTTTCGGGGAGATAATACCCGCCCTTGAGTCCGGGGAATGCGATTTTGCCGCCTCATCAATAGCATACACTGAGGAGCGCGCACAGAGCGTATTATTCTCATATCCCAACGGCAGAACAGGAAATGTCTTCCTCGTCATGAAGTCCCCGCGAAAAACCCCGCCCGCATTTTACACTGACTTGTCCCAGTTCAACGGGAAAAGAATCGGAGTCGCTGTAGGCTCCATGAACGGCCAGCTCGCAAAGGAGAAAATCCCAGGCGCGGAAATCGTATACTTCAACTCAAACAGCGATATTCTCCCGGCATTGATAGCAGGAAAAATTGACGCTATATCATGCGGGCATTCAACAGCACTCTTCATGATACGAGAAGGCCATAACGTTACGTATCTTCCTCAGCAGCTCGGAAAAACTCACCGCAAGGCAGCTTTCGCCAACACCGAAAGAGGCCGGAAACTTTGCCGGGAATATTCTGATTTCGTCAAAACTCTGTGGGACAACGGCACAATAGCCGCGCTAGTCTACAAATGGATTGACGGAGAAGACGACTCACAGCGCGTACTTGATGATTATTCCAATCTCCCGCACCCTAACGGCATACTCACAATGGCCGTAGATCCGTCCGTAACTCCCTACGTTTACACGAAAGGCAAAAGAATCTTGGGCTACGAAATTGATATAGCCGTGAGATTCTGCAAGGCAAAAGGCTACGGGCTGAAGGTTGAAGCGATGAGTCATAACGGGGTGTTAGGGTCGCTTGAGACGGGAAAATGTGATTTCTCATACGGCATTGAATACACCGATGAACGGGACAAGAGCCTGTTATTGTCCGAGACTCCCAACACAGAAAGCTCAAACGTTATTGTCGTCATGAAGCCTTCAGCCGTGATTCCTTCCGTGAATATGAAGCTGTCAGATTTCGTCGGAAAGAAAATCGGAGTCGTTACAGGCACGAACAACGCAATAATCGTGAAGGAGAAAATACCCTCCGCGATTCTCGCCTACTATGAGTCGCCCGCTGATATTCTCATGGCTCTAAAGCAGGGGAAAATTGACGCTCTGTCATGCGGTCTTGCTACGTCCGTTTTCGTGATTAATGAGAATGACGGCCTCGCGAGAGTCTCAGAGCCTTTGCAGAAAAATTATCACTCTGCCGCGTTCGTCTCGTCAGACAAAGGGCGGGATCTCCGCAGTGAATACGGCGAATTTCTCCGGGAGTTACGGGACAGCGGTACAATCAAGAGACTTTATGACAAGTGGATAATGAACAATGACGAATACACAAAGGGCGAGGATTATTCACATCTTCCGTCAGAAAAAGGGACTCTGAAAATGGCCGCTGACCCTGCAATGATTCCGTTCGTTTACGTCAGGAACAATAAGATTATCGGTTATGACATTGATATAGCTGTGATGTTCTGCCGTGCGAAAGGCTACGGACTTGAAGTTGTACCTATGTCGCATTCCGGTGTGCTTGGTGCTGTAGCGTCCGGGAAGTGTGATTTTTCTTACGCGATGGAATACACAGCCGAGCGCGCAAAGTCCGTGCTTTTCTCGGAAGTCCCGAATGTCGAGGCCGATAACGTTCTCGTTGTCCTCAAGCCGTCAGCAAAAACACCGCCTCCCCCGGTGCAGGCCGTACACACGGAAAATAACGCGCCTGATGAGCCGTCATTCTGGGACGATGTTGCGTCAAGTTTCAGGAAGACCTTTATCCGCGAGGACAGATGGAAGCTCTTTGCCGAGGGGATAATGAACACGATGATAATCACGGTGTCGTCAATATTCTGCGGAATGCTGCTTGGATTCGCGGCGTTCATGTTCTGCCGTACAGGGAGCATAACCGCCAACATCATCACAAAATTTTCTGTGTGGCTCATAAAGGGGACTCCGATTGTCGTACTGCTCATGATTTTGTACTACATCATTTTCGGCAGCGTCAACATAAGCGGAATCGTAGTAGCAATTATCGCGTTCACTCTGACATTCGGGACATCGGTCTACAGAATGCTTACTTTCGGGACGGGTGCGGTTGACAGGGGACAGACTGAAGCGGCCTATGCACTTGGCTTTACGGACATGCAGACATTCTTCACGGTGATACTTCCTCAAGCGGCACTACATTTCATGCCATCGTTCAAAGAAGAAGTAACAATGCTCATAAAGTCGACATCAGTTGTGGGATACATAGCGGTGCAGGATTTGACGAAAATGGGCGACATAGTGAGAAGCCGCACCTATGAAGCATTCTTCCCCCTGATAGCTGTTGCGGTGATATATTTCGTCCTTGCGGGAATGCTGAATATCATCGTCAACATTATTCATGTCAGAATAACGCCCTCAAAGAGGAAGCCCGGAGACATTCTGCGGGGAATAGACACGTTAAAGGAAGGTGAAAATCATGATTAGGCTTGAGCATGTGAGGAAGGCTTACCCGAATGTTACGCCGCTTTCTGATGTGAACGCCGAGATTAAAGCCGGGGATGTAATTTCGGTGATAGGGCCTTCAGGAACGGGGAAATCCACGCTTCTGCGGTGCATAAATATGCTTGAGCGTCCTGACGGCGGAAAGATATATTTCGGGGACGAGGAAATCACGAGTCCAAAGTGCAACATCTACAAGATACGTCAGAAAATGGGAATGGTATTCCAGCGGTTTAACTTGTTCGGGAATCTGACTGTCATCGAAAATATAATGCTCGCCCCCGTGAGGCTCAAAGGAGAGTCGCGGCAGTCAGCGTACGAAAACGGCATGAGGCTTTTGCGGCAGGTCGGACTCCCGGAAAAGTATCTGAATTACCCCGATGAATTATCCGGCGGACAGAAGCAGCGAATCGCCATAGCCCGCGCCCTTGCCATGAACCCTGATGTGATTCTCCTCGATGAGCCTACGAGCGCGCTTGATCCCACGATGGTCGGAGAGGTGCAAGCCGTTATCCGGGAATTAGCGCGTTCAGGAAAAACGATGATGATTGTTACGCATGAGATGAATTTTGCCAGGGCGATATGCAGCAGGGTGTTCTATCTTGACGAGGGCGAAATATACGAGGAAGGGACTCCCGCTGAGATTTTCACGTCCCCGAAACGCGAAAAGACACGCAGATTCATACGGCACCTTCATGTTACGGAGTTCAGGGTGAAAGATGGAATGTTTGATTTTCCGGGTGCAGTGTCGGCAATTGATACGTTCTGCCAGAAAAATATGATCGGCGGAAAGCAGGCAATGAAACTTCAGCTCGTCTTTGAGGAATTAATGCAGGGGATATTGATACCCGTACCCGGAGTCAGGAACATTCACGCGGCAATAGAGCATTCAGAGGAGAGCGGAGAAATTCTGCTTGAGGTGAGATATGACGGGGCTTTGATGAGTCCTGCTGAGGGCGACGCGGTGTCATATTCTCTGGTGAAGGCTGAAGCGTCCGACATTCAGCACACGGCGGAAGAGGCAGACGGCTTCACGAACAGGGTCAGGATATTGATACAGTAGGCAGTAAAGCACCCCGGCAGACATACAAGGGAGGCGTTTTTTTTGTGGACGATATGACAAAGGCGGCCATGCTCATGAACGCTGTGAGAGTCCCGGACAGAATTTTTACGCGCTTATGCTCGGACTATGACCCGGCGGAATTGTGGCATTCCCGCTCATTATGGCAGGAGCTTGGACTCACCGACAGAATGATGGAGCGTCTTGCGGAATATCTTTCGTCAGGATGGGCAGAAAGTGAAGACGACAGACTCTATACTCACGGCGCGAAATTCATCACCTCAAAGAGCATTGATTACCCTGTGAGACTGTCGGAGCTGAAGAATCCCCCTGTAGGACTCTACGTCAAAGGAGGCGTGAATCTCTCGCTGCCCTCTGTCGCAATTGTAGGAACCCGGAAATGCTCGGCCTATGCGGAAAATGTCGCGGCGAATCTCGGCAGGGCATTGGCACGGGCGGGAATAATCACCGTTAGCGGGGGCGCAAGGGGAATCGATTCGGCAGGCCACCGCGGGACTCTCGCTGAGAACGGAATTACGGTTGTGATTTTCGGGACGGGACTCGACAAGACATATCCGGCGGAGAACAGAGACATGTTTTCACGCATACTTGAGCGGGGCGCGTGGGTCAGCGAGTATCCTTTCGGCACTGACGGAAACTCATGGAGATTCCCGGAAAGGGACAGGCTAATAGCGGCAATTTCAGCGCACATAGTCATAGCCGAATCACCTCAGGACGGCGGAGCAATGCACACAGCACACGAGGCTCTGAACCTGAAGCGCGATGTATGGTCAATACCCGGAAGAATCACGGACGAGACCAGCGCGGGAACAAACATGCTAATGCGCGAGGGAGCCGGGATTTTCGTCAGCATTCCCGACTTTATCAGCACAATAACGGCAGGGCGGGAGCTTTCCATTGATTTCGGCGGTGATGATGATACTTCAGAGAATACAGCGGAGTCCGGCCAGCTTTCAGACAATGAGAAAATAATATACTCACTCCTTCAGAGACAGGGCGGAATAACTAGCGATGAAATAATTTCGGTTACGGGGCTTGATTTCATGACGGTGAACATGGCACTGATGACTCTACAGTCCTGCGGGCTTGTTGCCGACAATGCCGGGCGTTTTTCCGCAACATGATATGATTCGCGAAATCACACGCAAAGGGGAAAATAGTTTGTTCCAATCCGTAAAACAGCTCGCGCTTTATGGGATATTCGGAGTCCTTACGACTGCCATCGACATTTTCGCATATTGGGCGGTCTCACGCTATGCAGGCTTGGGTATAGCCCCTTCAGCCGCGGTAGCCTGGGTAATCGCTGTATCGTTCGCTTACTGGTCAAACCGTAATTTTGTCTTCACCGCTAAGACTCATACATTGGCCGGAATGTTCCGCGAGGCTTCAGAGTTTTTCATGTGCAGAATAGCTACAGGAGTCTTTGAGGTCTCATTCATGTATATTTTTGCTGACGTTCTGAAATTCGATGACGTTATCACAAAAGCCGTATCAAATATAATAGCGATAATGCTTAACTTCATAGCAAGCAGATACTTCATATTCAGGGAGGAAAAATCATCATGAACAGACTCGCCGCCGCCGCAAGAGGGGACATCCCCGCCGACATAGTGATACATAATGCACGTATCGCAAACATTTTCACGCAGGAATACGAGTCCGCCGACATCGCAATATATTCCGGGAAAATCGCGGGCATAGGTCATAATTATTCCGGCCATGTGAAATTTGACGCAGAGGGAAGAGCCGTTATTCCCGGAATGATTGACGGACATATTCACATCGAGGACACAATGATGACCCCGCCGGCATTCGCGCAGACAGCCGCGCTTCACGGCACATCTACAGTAATGGCTGACCCTCACGAAATCTCGAACGCTCTCGGAATGTCGGGGCTTGAGTACATGTTCAGGGCCTCTCAGGGACTCCCGGTAGATATATTCTACGGTGCGCCTTCATGCGTTCCTGCCTCAGAGTTTGAGACACCCTACGAGGAGTTAGACATGGCCGCAGTGAAATCAATGTTTGACCGGAATATGACTCAGCATTTAGGGGAGATGATGAATTACCCCGCTGTTATCGCGGGCGACTCTGAAGCCTGGGGCAAAATCATGGCCGCGGGGAATGTTCCGCTGACGGGACACGCTCCGGGGGTTACGGGCAAGGCGTTATGCGCGTACATGTCATCCGGGATTGATTCGGATCATGAATGCACGACGCTTGACGAGGCGCGGGAAAAACTTTCGCGGGGAATGTGGCTGATGATTCGCGAGGGTGCATCATTTCTTGACCTGAAAACGTTATTGCCGCTGGTGAAAGAAAATCCCCTCAACGCCGCCCGCTGTATGGCCGTAAGCGATGACATAACAGCGCGTTACCTTCTTGAGCGCGGACACATGGACGAGAAAATGAGAATCATGATAGGCGAGGGGCTGAATCCATTTGTCGCCCTGAGAATGGTTACGCTGTCCCCCGCCGAGTATTTCCGCCTTCATGACAGAGGGATAATAGCTCCGGGAAAAATCGCGGATTTCGCGGTTCTTGACGCTGAGGAAATGACTCCTGATTTCAGGATTCATTCTGTCTGGAAAAACGGACGGCAGGCAGTCAGGGATGATGATGTATTCTCGGTGAGTGAGTCTGAGCATTTAGCCCCGGCGATTCGCGTGAAGGTTACGAAAGTCCCGACAGCCGAGCAGATTCGCGTTAAAGCTGAAGGGCGCGCAATTAACGTTATCGGCGTAACAGAAGGCACAGTGATAACGCGGACGCTGACTCTTCCCGCCAAAATAGAGGGCTGGTACGCAGTCGCAGACCCTGAGAATGACATCGCAAAAATCGTAGTGCTTGAACGCCACCGGGACACAGGGCGGTTTTCTGTCGGTTTCGTGAAGGGACTCGGCATTAAGCGCGGTGCTGTCGGCTCATCAGTCGCACATGACGCGCATAATTTCGTTGTGGCTGGTGCTGATGATGTGAGCATTGCCGCGGCTCTGCGGACTCTTGCTGACATGGGCGGGGGGCTTTCTGTTACGGACGGCGAAACGGTCAAGGCATCTTTCGCGCTCCCTATCGGCGGACTCATGAGCTACCTGCGCCCGGAGGAAGTCTCCCGGAATCTTGCTGACATGGAGAATGCCGCGTGTGATTTGGGCGTGAGAATCGCTCATCCGTTCATGGCACTGTCATTCCTGTGTTTGAGCGTCATACCTGAGCTGAGAATAACGGATCAGGGATATACAGACATAACACGCGGGGGAAGGCAGAAAATTTTTGTGAGATAATATAGCCTCAATATTCCAACAGGAGTGTGAATTACAGACATGTCATTATTCAGGATACGCGAGAGCGGAAGCACATTCATTACAGAAGTCCTTGCGGGAATAACCACATTCGTAACAATGTCGTATATCATATTCGTGAACCCCGGAATCCTCAGCAGCACGGGAATGGATTTCGACGCACTCGTTGTTGTAACCTGCCTTGCGTCGGCACTGGGTACATTCTGCATGGCAGTATTCGCCAACTACCCTATAGCCCTCGCTCCGGGAATGGGATTAAACGCATTTTTCGCGTTCGGCGTTGTCCTCAACATGAAAATCAACGGTGCGCCCGTAACATGGCAGATGGCTCTTGCGGCGGTGTTTATCGAGGGAGCAATTTTCGCGGTGCTGACACTGACCTCAATTCGCGAGCAGATAATGAACTCCATACCCAAATCCCTCAAGATAGGAATCTCCGCCGGAATAGGACTCTTCATTGCGTTCATTGGCCTACAGTCAGCCGGAATAATCGTCAAGAATGACGCAACATTAGTCGGACTCGGACATTTGAGCGAGAATATGCCCATGGTGCTGTCTCTACTCGGCCTGCTGATTATGGCGGTGCTTACGGCGTGGAACGTGAAAGGCGCACTCCTCATCGGGATAATTGCTGTTACTGGAATCGCCGCGGCAATGGGACTCGTTGAGCTGCCCAACGAATTTGTGTCAGAGCCTCCGTCAATAATGCCTCTTGTGGGACAGCTTGATTTCTCCCTCATAAAGTCCCCTGAGTTCTGGGTTGTCGTGTTCACATTTTTCTTTGTTGACTTCTTTGACACTCTCGGAACTCTCGTAGGAGTCTGCAACCGCTCCGGGCTTCTTGACGAGAACGGAAACCTTCCGCGGGCAAAAGGTGCGCTGATGGCTGATGCAGTCGCGACAATGGCGGGCGCGGCTATGGGTACGTCAACCGTAACAAGCTACGTTGAGTCATCATCAGGAGTCGCCCAAGGCGGCCGGACAGGATTAACCGCAATTGTAACAGCCCTGCTTTTTGTCGCTGCGATATTCTTCACGCCGCTTGTGAAGATCGTCCCCGGCTACGCTACAGCCCCCGCGCTGATTATCGTAGGCGTGTACATGATGATGAGTCTGCGAGACCTGAATTTTGACGACTGGACAGAATTAATCCCGTCAATCGTGGGATTCTTCATGATGCCTTTCGCGTATAGCATTGCTACGGGAATCGAGTTCGCCATAGTCCTTTACGTCGCAATAAAACTGCTGACAGGAAAAATGAAGGATATATCATTCCTGATGGTCGCACTTTCTGCCCTGTTCATAGCAAAAGAATTACTCGTATAACACAGCATTACAGCATATAAGGCCGTCCGTGAAACATGCGGGCGGTTTTTTTGTTGCCTGAAATCTGAGCGGTGATAAAGGCTTTATGATTGATTTTATTTTTATGCTTGACATAAATCATTTATGCTGTATAATTCTCACTGTCGAACGCGGGAGACAAAAACGGCAAAGAAAACGACAAAGAAAGGAGGAGACCGAAATATGGCGACAACGACACTGAAAAAAGTCAGCGTGAATATCAAGCTCGACAACGGAATCGACACTGAGGGAAGAGCAAGAACAGTCAGCATTTCACTGGGAACACTCAGCAAGGACAATTTTGACGCTGACAAGGCATTAGCGGTAGTAGCGGCGTTAGAACCGTGCCTCAGCAAGACAGTAAGCACGGTGGAGAAGACCGAAACCAGCACGATAGCGGCGGCGTAGGCGGACAGGGTATATCATGAAAGGAGGTGAGAAATATGGCGGCAGGAACAAAATTAGTCTGCACATTCGGGACAAACGGCGACAAGACAGCTTCATTAACATTCAATTACGCGAAATCGGGCGCGACACTGGCCAGCGTGAAAGCCCTGATGACAGCGATAATAGTAAACGGCGCAATCTACGAGAATGTGCCGCTGACAGCAAAGAGCGCAAAGACCGTAACGACCAGCGAGAACGTCTACGACCTCAGCGCATAAGCAGAGACCCATAACAGAATCTCCCGGAGGAATTATACTCCCGGGGGATTTTTTCTGCATGTTTGATTTTCCGCAAAAATTGACACATTAACATTCATAAGCTAGAATATTCCGCCGTCAAGCAAAATTCATACACGAAATTACCGCTTAAACATGAAGGGAGTACTGCATAATGCCGGAAAAAGAGTACAAGACGGTGCATGAGATATTCGGCTCAATGCTATTTGACAGGCGCGTGATGAGGGAAAAGCTCAATCCTGATATTTTCGCGCAGGTCATTGACGCTATGGAGGGCCGCCAGCACTTATCCGCAGAGGCCGCAGACATTGTAGCAAACGCTATGAAAGACTGGGCAATCGCCAAAGGCGCGACTCACTGGTCTCACTGGTTCCAGCCTCAGACAGAATTAACCGCCGAGAAGCATTTAGCCTTCACCGTTTCTGACACGGACGGAAATCCTATCGAGACATTCAGGGGGCATAACCTCTCACAGGGTGAGCCGGACGCGTCATCGTTCCCCTCAGCCGGGACGCGCTCAACGTTCGAGGCTCGCGGCTATTCCGCGTGGGACATTTCGAGTCCTGCGTTCATCGTGAAGACTCCCAAGGGCGGGACTCTCTTCATTCCGTCTGTATTTCTCTCGTTTGACGGAACGCCGTTAGACCTGAAAACGCCGTTATTGCGCGCTCTTGACGCTGTGGAGGGCAGAGCGTTCAAACTTCTGCGGACACTGGGACAGAGGGGAATACGCTACGTGAAAATGACAGTCGGGGCGGAGCAGGAGTATTTCCTTCTTGACAGACCGCGGGCGCAGCTGAGGCCGGATATACGTTTCTGCGGAAGGACGTTAATCGGCGCACAGCCTGCGAAAGATCAGAAGTTAGACCATCACTATATGGGCGCGATTCATGGCCGTGTACTGCGCTACATGGAGGACGTAGAGAGGGATTTAGCCCGGCTCGGCGTTTCCGTCATGACACGGCACAATGAGGTTGCCCGGTGTCAGTTTGAGTTCGCACACCTTTATTCAGACGCTAACAGAGCCTGCGACCAGAATCAAATCTTGATGGAAACTATGAGGAAATTAGCCCGTCAGCATGAATTGCGCTTATTGTTCCATGAGAAGCCTTTTGCGGGCATGAACGGAAGCGGAAAGCACACGAACATTTCGCTTGTCGACAGCGAGGGGCGCAACCTCCTCAAGCCGTCAAACTCTCACCGTCGGAATGTAGTCTTTCTTGCGTTCCTGTCGGCTGTAGTGCTGGGAGTGTCGAAATTCCACAGCTTATTGCAGGCTTCAGTCGCCACAGCCGGAAATCTCTTCAGGCTCGGCGGACATGAGGCACCCCCGTCAATCATAAGCGTGTATCTCGGCTCCGCCCTCACGGACTTAATACGCAGGCTCGATAATGCTGATGTCTCACTGCCGGAAAAAGGAGTCATGGATCTGGGACTGGCGAAACTTCCTGACATTATCCCGTTCGACTCAGACAGGAACAGGACGAGTCCCGTAGCGTTTACGGGCGACAAATTCGAGTTCCGCGCCCCCGGTGCAAGCCAGAGCATAGCACTTCCCGTTACGATGTTCGCGTCTCTCTGGGCATGGGGAATAGACCAGGTTACGGCCATGACGGAGGCACGAATCGCAGAGGGAAAAGATCCCATTGACGCGGTACTTGAGGCGGCAAAAGAAGCGTTCAGGATGGGCGGAAATGTCCTGTTTGAGGGCGACGCATATTCGGCGGAATGGCAGAGCGAGGCCAGGCAGCGCGGACTTGTTGAGGCTGAGACTATGCCCGACAGAATAGACTTGTTCATGAAGCCGGAGAACAAAGAGATGTTAGAGTCTCTCGGAGTTTACCGGGCGCATGAGCTTGAGAATCTACGGGCGGTGAGGATGGAAAGTTTTGCCACAGGGCTTGAGGTTGAAGCGGCTGTGCTTTATGACATGCTGTGGGAAGGAGTTTTGCCGGCAATCTCAAAGCAGCTCACGTTAGAGCGCGAGTCAATGCTGTATTTCGAGAATGTCGATTTCGGCGACATGACCCCGTGGCGCGATTATGTCGGCGGACTCGGACGGGCGAAAAATGCGCTCATCCGGGACGCGAATCACCTGTACGAGCTGAAAGGCCGACTCGCCGGAATGAATGCCCGCGAGCGTTCTGACTTCCTCACAGGGACAATCATTCCCCTTATGGATGAGATACGCGCAAAATGCGACATGGCCGAGCTGACTATAGCGGCTGACATTTGGCCGTACCCGATTTACAGGAATCTTCTTTCACTGTCGGCGTAAGAAAAATATTCCCCCCTTGTCGAAAATGGCTGGGGGGATTTTTTTTGACTTTTGACTCTATTTCTTCTGGAATCTCGCCCGGTTCACATGCTCCGGCTGTTTCTGCTCAATCTCGCCCGCCGCCGTCAATGCCATTCTCGTCAGCATAGGCCCGGCAATCTCATACACTAACACGCTGAACAGGACTATATTCCGAATCAGCCCGCCGATCTCACCGCCGAGACTCTGCGCCGATACCACCATTCCGAGAGCAACTCCAGCCTGCGGGAATAAAGTTATGCCGAGATACTTTTTCACATTCTCAGAACATTTCATCATCGTAGAGCTTAAACGCGCACCGTAATATTTCCCCGCGCACCTCACGAGGATATACACCATTCCCACGAGCATCACCCCGCTGTCAGCAAGAACAGAAAGCTCAAGCCTCGCCCCGGAAAGCACAAAGAACACCGCGTAAAGAGGTGCCGACCATCTCTGTGAACGCGCCATTATGTCCCCGGAATATTCGCACATGTTGCAGAAAACTGTTCCCAGCGTCATGCACACAAGCAGGGACGAGAAAGCTATTCTCACCTGCCCTATGTACATTTCCCGCGATGATAGGGCTATCGTCATAAGCACAAATGATATTGTCATGGATAACCTGTTGGAATTGGAGAAGAACAATTTTTCCAGCATGGTAAGAACATATCCCATCAATGAGCCGAGAACGACAGAGCATATTATTTCAACAATGGGATTTATTACGACTGAGACGAGATTCAATGCCCCGCCCGTCATGGCCTGCGCGATTCCTATAGAGACGGCGAAAATCACAAGCCCCGCAGCGTCATCAAGCGCGACAATCGGAAGTAGCAAATCCGTTACAGGGCCTTTTGCCTTGAACTGTCTGACTACCATCAGGGTCGCCGCAGGAGCAGTGGCAGACGCAATAGCCCCTAAAGTTACAGCCGCAGGAAGCGGGAGAACGTCCGCGCCAAGTTTCACGCTCAGGAGGATTAATGCCCCGTCAACAAAAACTGTCGCCGCAACAGCCTGAAATATTCCGATGAAGAGTGCTGACTTTCCCATTTCTTTGAGGCTTGCCGCACGAAATTCGCTGCCGATGTCGAACGCGATAAATCCCAGCGCAATGCTTGAAAGTATATTGACTGATGATAATTCTGACGGTGAGCCGAAACCGATACCGAATTTTCCGAGCGCGTAAGGCCCGACAATAACCCCCGCTACAAGGAACGCTGTAACATCCGGGAACATTATTCCCCTTCTGCCGACCGTGTATTTGAATACGCGTGTCATGAGAAGCCCGGCTGACAATGCAAAAGCGGTGCTGAGTAGTAATGTCAAAAGAATGATGCCTCTTTCCGTGAATTGTTGTTACAGTCGCGGATTATAGCACTATTCCTGAGACTGAGACTCCTGCCCTGCCTCCTTTGTCGTGATTTCTGCCGGCTGAGTTTCGCGGGGCTTTGCGATGTCTCCGGGCTTGTCGTCAATCAGCGGCCTTATTGCGCGGTATATATGGCTGTTCTTCCTTGTCCCCCGGCATAATTTCTGCAGTGCGTGATTGACTTCCATTTTCGTCTTGCAGTGCCGGATTATTCCCGCTATCTGAGGGGCAAGCTGCATTTCCCCGGTGAGTATTGAGACTTTATGCGCCAGTGAGTTTTGAGCGAAAAGACCCCGGCCGGAGATGTCCGAAATTATTTCGACGGTAATCCCTTTGTCCTTCCAGAACGGAATCAGGCTTGAATATCCGCTGTCCCTTGAGACAATGTAATACTTGCAGTTTTTCCCGGCGTTTTCCGTGATGATTACCCCTAAATATGACGAGAGCTGAAAATCTAGTGCGTTCTTGTTTCCGGCTTCGGCGTGCTGGTATTTTATTTCGGCTTTGGACTCCATCATCCCAAAATTTAGCCCTGATGTAACATTGCTTGCATTACGGCTGTAGAATATGCAAACGGTGCTGTCTGCGTCAAGTTTGTGAATCCCGTCAAGCCCAGCCGAGTGTACATTCTCAAAGTCAACAAGATAATACTTCCTGCCCTCCGTATCACTCTCATCATTATTGCGTTCCTCAAGTGAAGGATTGTAGACCTTGCAGCAGGCGCGCCCGGACTTTTTCGCCTCGTACAGTGCCATGTCGCTTTCGTGAATAAGCTGGTCGATAGATTTCCCGTCCCCGTGAGTCTTCTGCGAGATACCTGCGCTGACGGACAAAGCCCGCATAGTTTTTGTGCCTGCGTAATATTCCATCAATCCGGCCATGAAGGTGCTGACTTTCTCCGCAACGTCTGAGATTTCACGCATTCCCAGCAATACAATCATGAACTCGTCCCCGCCCATTCGAGCGCAGAAGCCGTCCGAGAATTTCTGCTGCATCATTTCCGCTGTGGCCGCCAATGCCCTGTCGCCCGCCTGATGCCCGTAGGTGTCATTCACTTTCTTGAAGTTGTCGAGGTCTAAATATATGCACGTAACATTCTGCTCGTCCTGATTCCGGCGTATATATTCCTGTAGATACCATCTTGTAGCAAGCCCCGTAAGATAATCCTGCCTCGCCATTTCGAGAATGCGTTTCTGATGTTCTGTTTCCTCAGACGTTGTGAGCTGTTCAAGTGCTATCCGCTCCAATAATTTCGCGTAATGGAATCTCAGCAGGGAGGGTGTCATCGGCTCAGGCCACAAATCATAGAGAGTGCCGAGTGTCTCAGGCGTGAGCGAATCATGACTCTTGCTGCATAGTATATATTTCGCGCCGCTAATGATTTTTCCGGGAAGCCTCCTGAGTATGAAGACATTGACCGCATGAGGGGTTATGCGCGTTCCTGTCTCAAGCGCAAAAACACGGCAGCTTATCCCCGGAGGAGAGGCGACAGATTCGAGAATGCCCGCGATATTCTTTCCTGCAACATATATATTTATGGAGTTGTTCATGACGATAATAATAAAGCTAATCCGGCAAAAAGCAAATTTATCATGATTAACGGAAGTATTGTAGCAATATTCATCAGCAATAATTTTACGGCTGTTGAGCGCGGAAAAAGTCCGAAATAATATCCCGCGTCCTGACGCAATACCCGCGTAACAGTCCCAAGCCCTGACCCTAATACCAGCGCGAACACTCCCTGACTGACGCTCAGAGTCCCGGCCTCTATTGACCCGCCCGCAAGAGCCAGCGCACCCCGAACATGTCCCAGACTCGCCGCCGCCACAGTCCACCCCGAAAGCGGCAATAATCCCCCCGCAAAGGCTCCCCGCAGGAATCCTTCAGCATATGGCACTACGCTATACGCAATCCCGAACATGACCCACGCCGCCGGAAGAGTCCGCAGAAAATTCCGCCACACTCCGCCGCCGTATGTCTTCCCGGAAATTTCGCGCTGTGATGATGATTCGCACCCCTCACGCCCTGCCATGGACATCGCGAACATGAAGCGCATTATGCTCCGAATTATGAGAGAGACGGCGAAAATTCCCCCGGCGAGTCCGGCCATGCTCACGGACAATGCGAAAGTCGCAGGCCATCGCCGCAGGTATGACGGTAGCGGGAGCATGAGTGCCGACCATACCGCACAGCGTTCAGAGATTTCACCGCGTGAGAGTGCTGACGAGAGGACAGCCGCCCCGGCCTTTGACGATCCCGCGCTAACCGCCACAGCCATAGCCGTAACTGCAGGAATATTCCGGGGAATAATGCGTTTCATGAGGATTTCGGGCAGTCTCAGACGTATGATGATTTCAGCGATAATCAGGCCGAGAAATATATCAGCCGTAAGCAGAATTTCACCCTTCAGAAGCCCGCTCATCTGTGCAGAAGTATCACCGACAAATATTCATCAATATCATCAAGTGCCGCTAATCCCTCGTGTATCCTCTCGCGCTCAGGATTCCCAGCATGGTCAACACGTATTACTGTCCCGAAATTTTCGCCCGCAATGAGGGCGCGTATGTCGTGAATTGCTGACGGCTTATAGATTGCTATTGAGTCTGAATGACGGATTGCCGCGCTGATTTTTTCGGGTGAAGCTGTGCCGGGTATTATGGCTAGTATTTCGTCGGACATGGCCAGGAATCTTTTGGCGCACGAGGCCGCGAGAGAATGAGCCGAAATTCCCGGGACAAATTTCACTCTGACCGTCATAAACTCCCTCAATGCGTCAAGAAAGTATGCCCCTGTCGAATATAATACCGAGTCTCCGATTACGGGGAAAAATATCCTCCTGCCCTCTAAATTTTCCTTCATGGACTCGGCTTGCTGACGTATGATTTTGTCGCGGCGACTCTCGTCTTTCGTCATGGGAAAATATACCGGGGTTATGATTCTTTCCGGGAAATGATGAGACATAATCCCCTCGGCGATTCCGGGGATTTCCCTGCGCGAACGCGGAGCGATAATCACATCGGAGATTTCAGCCTCGCGGAGTGCCTCAAGCGTAACAAGCTCAGGATTCCCCGGACCGACTCCGGCTATAGTCAGGTTTGTCATAATGACAGAAATAATATCATACGGCGTTTATATCATTCGGGCTGTCCCCTCTCACAAGCGCGGCGGTTCACACTTTGAGGGCTTTTTGTGGTAGAATTTCGCGTAATTACGCCCTGCTTTAGTGGTTCAGGGCAATCTTACATTTCACAATTCACAGAAGGAGTCCTGATTTCACAATGAGAACAGAATTGCTGGGGCAGGAGAAAAATATCGTCAGAATCAAAGCCGAAATAGAAGCCGCCGATTTCACCAAAGCACTCAACAAGACAATCGCAGAATTATCACAGCAGGGAAATTTTCCCGGCTTCAGGAAAGGACACGCACCCCGCAGGATAGTCGAAATGCGTTTCGGGCGCGAGGCACTCTACAATGAGGCAATCGAGAAACTTATGGGCGGGGAATTACAGCAGATTGTAACCGACTACGAGCTTGATTTAATCGATACACCGACTCTCAATGTAACCGAGAAAATCGAGGAAGGAAAGCCCGTTGTCTGTGAGCTTACATTCGAGGTCAAGCCGGAAGTTACCCTGCCGGAAATTGACGGGATGGAAATCGAGAAAGTTGTTACTGAAGTCGGAGATGCTGAAGTTGACCAGCTCGCCAAAAGAATCCGCGTACAGCTCGCCGACATCAAAGAGGCTGACAGAGCCATTCAGGACGGCGATTTAGTCGACATGGATTTGACGATAAGAGTCCTCAATCCCGACGGCACAGAAGCGCAAGAGCAGCCCAAGCCCGTAACAACCCGCGAGAAAATCAACCTTGCAGACGAGACCGTGCGGAAAGAAGTGCGCGAGGCTCTCATCGGGAAAACGAAAGGCGAGGAAGTTACAGCGGTGTTTGACGTTGAGGAAGGACACGCGGACAGAGCATTAGCGGGGAAACATGTCAGCTACAAAATGAAGGTTGACACAGTTTCAGAATACATTTTGCCGGAAGTGAACGAGGAATTTTACCGCAATGTTTTCGGGCAGGACACTGACATAAAGGACGAGGCCGCATACCGCGAAAGGCTCAGGCAGGACATAATCGGCGAGGTTACGCAGGAAAATCAGTCCGACCTTATGAACCGCGCTATAGACCTCATCGCGTCAAAGTCAGCCGTAGAATTGCCCGACAAATTCATAGCCCGGCAGATAGTCTCTATGAGGCAGGAAGACGCAAACTGGGCGCAGTCGAACGGGATAGACCTTAATACGGCGTTCGGGATTGGGACGGAGGAAGGCCGCAAAGGGTATGAGGCTCTCCTCAAATCACGCGCAGAGACAGCAGTGAAGACAGCCCTTGTCATCGAGGAATTAGCCAAGAAGTATGACATCCACATAGAGCAGGAAGACTTAGAGGCCGAATTTGCCCGCCGTGCTGAACAGCTCCATGTGTCAAAAGGATTCGTGGCAAAATATTTCTACGAGAACAAGAATCAGCTTGACCGACTCACGGATCAAATGAGATGGGACAAGACAGCGGAAGCAGCACTCTCACACATGGCCGTGAAGGAAGTCAAAGAACTCTCAAAGCCTGAAGAGAAAACAGAGAGTCAGAATCAGGGAGAATAAATCCTCATGGCGTACTATATACCTTACGTAATCGAGCAGACCGGGCGCGGTGAAAGAAGCTATGACATCTATAGCCGTCTGCTGAAGGACAGAATAATATTCCTCGGCTCAGAAATTGTAGATGACGTAGCAAATTCCATTGTCGCGCAGATGCTCTTTCTTGAGAGTGAAGACCCCGACAAGGACATAAACATTTACATCAACAGCCCCGGCGGAAGCGTTACGGCAGGGCTTGCGATTTATGACACAATGCAGTACATAAAGCCGCAGGTGTCAACAATTTGCGTTGGACTCGCCGCAAGCATGGCAGCAATACTCCTCGCAGGAGGCGCAAAGGGGAAACGTCTCGCGCTCCCGAATGCTGAAGTGATGATACATCAGCCCCTAGGAGGCGCAAGAGGCCAGGCCAGCGACATAGAGATTCAGGCAAAGAACATCATCAAGACAAAAGAGCGCATGAATCGTATATTAGCGTCCCACACAGGCCAGGACTACGAGACAATAGCCCGCGACACTGACCGCGACAACTACATGACAGCGGACGAGGCGTTAGCGTATGGCCTTGTCGACAAAATAATAGAGGCAAGATAGACGATGCCAGGCAAAAAGAATCCCCCGGAGGAAGAACGCTGCTCTTTCTGCGGAAAACCGCGCTCAATGGTTGATGACCTTTTCGAGGGGCCGGGCGGAAATGTCAGAATCTGCGACCAGTGCATAGCCGTCTGCAATATCATGATGGCAGGAAAGCCGCGGCAGAATATGCCCGTTCAGCAGGATTATCACGACCCTGACCCCCTCGCCAATCTCAACAGCATTCTCATGGAGAACCCCGGAGCGACTCCGCCAGCGTCAGCCGGAAAAACTCAGTCCGCCAAAATTCCTCCCGCCCCGATAAAGCCCCGTGAGTTAAGCGAGTATTTAGACCAGTATGTTATCGGGCAGTCCCGTGCGAAAAAAGTCGTGTCTGTCGCCGTCTACAATCATTATCAGCGTGTACGGAATAATCTTGACCAGAAAAACGCGGATGTAGAGCTTCAGAAAAGCAACGTGTTACTTCTAGGCCCGACAGGCTCAGGGAAGACTCTTATAGCTCAGACTTTGGCGAGGAAGCTCAATGTTCCGTTTGCCATTGCTGACGCTACTACATTGACGGAAGCGGGCTATGTCGGCGAGGATGTCGAGAATATTTTGGTGAGGCTGCTGCAGGCGGCTGACTATGATTTGAAGGCTGCCGAACGCGGAATAATATATCTTGACGAGATCGACAAAATTTCGCGAAAGTCCGAGTCAACGTCAATAACACGCGATGTTTCAGGCGAGGGGGTACAGCAGGCACTACTGAAGATTCTTGAGGGGACAATCTCCAACATTCCCCCGAAAGGAGGACGCAAGCACCCTCATCAGGACTTCATACAGATTAACACGGAAAATATACTGTTCATTTGCGGGGGGGCGTTTGACGGATTAGAGCCTATAGTCGCAAGAAGAGAGCTGCAAAAGTCGATGGGATTCGGCGGAGAATTGGCGCGGAAATCGGGAGGCTATGAGATTCTCAGCAAGACAGAGCCGGAAGACCTCGTAACATACGGATTTATCCCGGAGCTTGTCGGGCGTATTCCCGTAATCGTCAGCCTAGAGGAATTAGACCGGGAAGCGTTCATACGAATATTGCAGGAGCCGAAAAATTCCCTCGTCAAGCAGTACACGAAAATTTTTGAGATGGACGGAGTGAGGCTCACATTCACGCCGGAAGCCCTAGAGAGAGTCGCTGAATTGGCCGTGAAACGCAAGACGGGCGCGAGGGGTCTGCGCTCAATAATGGAGAACATGATGCTTGATATTGAGTTTGAGCTTCCGTCAATCCCTGACGCGGAGAAATCCGGCCGGAAATTAATCATCACTCCTGAATACGTCAACAATCCTGTTACCCCGCTGAAAGAATTATTGCATGACTGAGAAATTAATCACAAAAGCCCGGCTTGAGGCGACATGCTTCACACCGGGCCAGCTCATTCCCGGAGATAATAACATTCCCGAAATAGCGATAGCAGGACGCTCAAATGTGGGAAAATCCTCGCTCATCAATGCGCTTTTAGGGACTCGCCTCGCGAAAACAGGACAGACTCCCGGAAAGACTCGCAGCATAAACTTTTACCGGGCAGAGACTCCCGCAGGGACTCTGAGGATTGCCGACCTTCCCGGCTACGGTTACGCGAAAAGGAGCAAGGACGAGCGCGAATTATGGCGGCGGCTTGTCGGGGCGTATATGTCCGGGCGTGAATCCCTGCGGCTTGTGTGTCATCTCGTCGATTTCCGACATGGCCTGCTGAAGAATGACAGGGAGCTTCAGGAGTGGATACGGGCTGAGGGGAGAAATATTCTCGTAGTCTTCACGAAGGGCGACAAGATTTCGCGGGGAAAATGGCGGTCAACACGGGAAAGCTATATACGTGATGGAATGTACTCGTATGATGTTCCCGTCATAACGTCAGCCGAAAAACGGGAAGGCATTGACGCGCTGGCGGAGTCTCTCGTGAAGTTCGTGAAAAATTATGATACAATCTCGGAAAAATAAGCAGAAAGGAGCTTGACAATTTCCAAAATGGCGGCCATAACCAAGCCACGAGCCATGCATAACTATTACCGTTGAGAATGACAAATCACACCTTGTTGAACCCAATCTGATATACAACCGCTTTGACCTGTGGACGGAATGCGACCCCGAATTGATGAGCCGTCCTTACAGTTGGAGTGATTACTGTCTCAGGGACGGGACATGTGAGACTCTTCACGCCAAATGCGGGGATGATGATTACTATTTCGAGGTTCTGTACAACGCTGATAATGCAAAGCTGGGAATATGGCTGAGTAATATTCCGCGCACAGTTCTTCTTGAGGCGGTGAAATTCATATTCAGGACTCACAGCGAGGTCAGGCGAATAGGTTACAGGTACAGCCGGGTGCCTCTCGGAGTGTATACGAGGACTAATCATTTCAGGATAGAATTGCCGGGAACGCAGGACGAAATATTAGCAAGGATGTCCAAGCATGAACGCAAAAAACTGAATAACCGTCAAAGAAGGCTGAATGAAGCAGGAAATATAACCCTTCACGACTACAAAGCAGACTGTAATAATCCTGATTCAGTCGATGCAGTTAATAAATTTTTTGAGTTCAAGAAAATCACCCACGGCAAAAATTACAATCTCACACCCAAAGAGTATATACAGGTCTACCAAGTCTCAGATATTTACGCACTCCGCTGTGACGGGGAAATTATAGCGGTGAAGCTCTCGTGCAAACAATGCCCGATAGTCGGCGGTGAAAATACAAGTTACAGCATAGACTACGCAAAATTTTATCTTGGTATCATTATGCAGTACACTTTATTATCAGAGCTTACCAAGAAAGGAAAGGCAGAACTTTATCTCGGCGACTCAAGCTATACGGGTCAGCGGACATACAAACAGCATTTCAATAGCATAGAGGAGACAGCCTACAACGGAATAATATACAGGAGCTTCACGGAGCACATCAGGCGCAAAGCCGCTCACGCCTTCAGGATGTTCATAAAGGCACTCCTTCCTTGGAAACTTGTAGCCGTCATAAGGTCAGTAAAGCGCGGCACAAAGTTAAAATACAGCCTGTAAAATATTGTCGGCCTTCTCAGAAATGGGAGGGCTGATTTTTTTTGCCCGGAAAACTTTTGCAGTCCCTTGTGATATACTAACCATGCTTTAATCTCACACGCTCAATTTATCGTAAAGGTGTCATATGATTGTTCATGTGATTTATTTTTGAGCGCAAGATTTCAACCTTTAGGAGGTATTTATACTTTATGGCAGTAGCAAGCATGAAGCAGTTGCTCGAATGCGGAGTCCATTTCGGACATCAGACACGCCGCTGGAATCCCAAAATGAAACCCTACATTTTCACAGAACGCAACGGAGTCTACATCATCGACCTTCAGAAGACCGTCAAAGGACTCGACCGCGCTTATGATTTCATCCGCGAGACAGCCGCGGCGGGCGGGCATGTTCTTTTTGTCGGCACAAAGAGACAGGCTCAGGACACAATCCGCGATGAGGCGACAAGGTGCGGGCAGTACTACATCAATCAGAGATGGCTCGGCGGACTCATGACGAACTTCCCGACAATCAGGCGCAGGATTTCACGTATGCTTGAACTCAGGAAATACGATGAGGAAGGGACATGGGAAGAGTTCAACAAGAAAGAAATCGCCGCGCTCAGGAAAGAGCAGCTCAAACTTGAGAAATATCTCGGCGGTATCGCTAACATGGCCGCAGTTCCTGACGCAATATTCCTCATTGACCCCCGCAGAGAAGAAAACGCAATCGCAGAAGCACGCAAACTTCATATCCCGGTCGTGTCAATCGTCGATACCAACTGCGACCCCGAAATGATAGACTACCCGATTCCCGGCAACGATGACGCAATCCGCGCAATCAAGCTCATCACCGGCCTTATGGCAAACGCCGTAATCGAGGGCAGGCAGGGCGAGGACGCTGTGATTATCCCCGTTCAGGAACTCAGCGAGCCGGAAGCAATCAGCAACGAGGAGCTTATAGCCGCAAGCGAGAGGCTCTACGAGAAATACGAAGGCAACATTGACGACGAAACTAGAGAGGATTAATTACAATGGCAGAAATTACAGCCGCAAAGGTTAAGGAATTACGCGAACGCACAGGCTCAGGAATGATGGACTGCAAGAAGGCACTTGCTGAGACCGGCGGGGACATGGAGAAAGCAATTGACTACCTCCGCGAAAAGGGACTCGCAAAAGCCGCAAAGAAAGCAGAACGCACAGCCGCTGATGGAAGGATCTTCCACATTCTGAGCAAAGACGGCAAATTAGGAGTCATGATTGAGCTTAACAGCGAGACCGATTTTGTTGCAAAGACTGACGAATTTAACGGACTCGGCGACAAAATCACCGCTCACCTTGCCGCTAAATCATATGATGACGTTCCTTCACTGCTTGCCAGCGTTCACGAGTCAGGAAGCACGGTTAATGACCTTGTTACGGCGATAATCGCAAAGCTCGGTGAAAATATCGTGCTGAAGAGATTTGCCCGCTATGATGCCGCTAACGGTAAAGCCTTCTGCTACATTCACAGCAACTACAAAGTAGGCGCACTTCTTGAGCTTGAAGCCGATGACAAGTCCGCGATGTCGAAAGCTGAATTTGACGAACTCGGCCATGAAATTTGTATGCAGATTGCCGCCGCCGCTCCTCAGTATTTAGTGTCTGATGATGTCCCTGCGGATGTCTTAGACCGTGAGAAGGCCGTTTACCGCCAGCAGCTTATTGACGAGGGAAAGCCCGCCGACAAGGTAGAGAAAATTATCCCCGGCAAGCTCAGGAAGTATTTTGAGACAGTATGCCTTCTTGAGCAGGAATATATCCGCGACACCGACAAAAAGGTGAAGGACGTAATCGCGGAAGCCGGGAAAAAGCTCGGCACAAAAATTACTGTGAGGCGTTTTGAGCGTTTCGCAATAGGCGAGTAATCAAGAACGCAATATCCCCGGTGTGAATAACTTTGCGCCGGGGGTATTTTCTTATAACGGAGGCGATATTATGCCCAAATACAAGCGTGTGCTTCTGAAACTGTCGGGGGAAGTCCTTGCGGGCGATAGGCATATCGGGATTGATTTCGGGACTGTGAGAGATTTTGCGGTGAAACTTGCTGAGATTCGCAACGCCGGAATCGAATTGTCGCTGGTCATCGGAGGCGGGAACATGATTCGCGGGCGCGACTCTGAGGATTACGGGCTTGACCGCGTGAGTCTTGACGGTATCGGCATGTTAGGCACCGTCATGAATGCACTTGCGGTGAAAACTGCCCTCGACAGTCTCAATGTCCCCGCTAAAGTCCTGTCAGCAGTATCAATATCACCGATTGCGGAGCTTTACAGCCGTGAAACAGCGCGTGAATACCTGAAGGCCGGGAATATTGTGATGTTCGGTGCGGGAACGGGTCATCCGTTTTTCTCGACAGACACAGCCGCGGCTCTGAGAGCGTCAGAATTAGGGCTTGACTGCGTAATCAAAGGGACAAAGGTTGACGGGATTTATGACAAAGACCCGGTGAAATTCCCGGACGCAGAATTTTTCCCGGAGCTGACATACAGCGAGGCTATTTCTCGGAATCTCAATGTCATGGACACAGCCGCGTTTGCCTTGTGCCGCGAGAACAGGATTCCCGTCTGGGTAATGAATGTACAGGATTCGGGCGCGTGGGTAAGGAATATCATTGACGGCGTTAATGTCGGAACGATCGTAAAGGAGGATTAATCATCATGCCGGATGTATTATCGGAGTTACGCGGAAATATGGACAAGGCAGTATCGTTTTTGCAGAATGAATTTCTCTCGATACGCACAGGAAGAGCGCACCCCGGACTCGTCAGCGACATCAAAGTTGACTACTACGGAACACCCACGCCGATAAAGAGCCTCGCGAACGTAACAATCCCCGAAAGCCGCTCGATTCAGATTGCCCCGTTCGACAAGACTGTGTTAAAGGCGATGGAGAAAGCCATTCTCGCCGCCAATATCGGAATGACTCCGCAGAATGACGGCACTGTGATTCGCCTGACACTGCCCGAACTCACTAAAGCCAGGCGCGTTGAGCTGACGAAATTACTAGCGAGGAAGGCAGAAGAGTCGAAAGTCGTCATCAGAAATTACAGGCGCGATGCAATAGAGGCCCTCAAGAAGCAGGAGAAAGCCTCAGAAATCACAGAGGATGACCTCAAGAAGTCAACAAAAGACGTTCAGGACATAACAGACGGCTATATCAAGAAAATTGATGAGGTCTACAAGGTCAAAGAAAAAGAAGTGCTTGAAGATTAGAGAGGAGGAAATTTCATAAATGGAAGAAGTCAGCCAGTACAATTCACCCGGTTACACAACGTTCAAAATGAAGCTGAAGAAGCTAATCGGCATAGATCTCAACTCGTACAAAGAGCAGATTCACCGCAGGACTCACGAGCTTATGTCCCGCTGGGGCTGCAAGACGTATGATGAGTATTACGACATGATGAGCAAGGACGAGAAGAAGTTGCGCGAGTTCCTTGACCACCTCACAATCAACGTCTCAGAGTTTTTCCGCAACGACTCTCAGTGGTGGAAGCTCCGCGACAAAATCATTCCCGAACTCATACAGAAGCGCAAGACAAAACGCCTCAAGCTGTGGAGCGCGGGATGTGCCACAGGGGAAGAGCCGTACTCACTCGCGATTCTCTCGGCAGTCTGCGGACTCGACACAATGAATCCCGTTCTCGCCGCCGACATTGATCAGGGCGCAATCTCACTCGCTCAGAAGGCCAATTACCGCAAAGCGCAGCTTCTCAACGTCCCGAAAGAATATCTCGCAAAATATTTCACCAGCAGGGACGCGGGAGCAACATACGATGTAAGCCCCGAAATCAAACGCCGCGTAACCTTCAAGCGCATGAACATGATAGAGGACGCATTCGGCGCGAATTTCGACATAATACTTTGCCGGAATGTCGTAATATATTTCACGGCTGAGACAAAAGACAAGCTGTATCACAAATTCTATGACGCTCTCGCCCCCGGCGGTTATTTCCTTGTCGGCTCAACTGAGCAGATATTCGGCTATCAGAAAATCGGATTTGTTTCGGCAGGCCCGTTCCTTTACACGAAAAACTAGCGGGCAATGTTTGAGTTCACCCTCACAAATTCCGTGAATGACGCTATTCAGAGGTTATGCCGGCAAACCGGGTGGAAGAAAATCCGCCGTGTCATGGTGAAAGTCGGCGGTGTCCGAAATGTCAACCCTGAATTAATGTCGTTCATATTCTCGGCTGTCTCGAAAGATACTCCCGCTGAAGGTGCTTTGCTGTCGGTGATGCTCCTTCCTGTTACGGTGAAGTGCCATTCATGCGGGAAAATTTCGACACGTGAGGACTCAGACTTTGTATGCCCACTTTGCGGAAGCGGAAATGTTCAGATATTGTCAGGGCTTGAACTCAACATTGAAGCCCTCGAAGTAGAAAGCAATAATTTCAACGATGACTGAAAACGGAAAAAATATACTGCGTTCCCTCTCTAAGATTCAGCGGGACGCGGTGCAGTATGTTGACGGGCCTTTGCTTGTTCTCGCGGGAGCCGGGAGCGGCAAGACCCGTGTTTTGACGCACAAAATAGCATGGCTTACGGCGGAAAATATCGCTGACCCTCATAGCATCATGGCCGTAACTTTCACCAACAAGGCCGCGGGCGAAATGAAGTCCCGAATTAATGCCCTTGTCCCGAACGCAGCAGGGATTTACGCCGGGACATTCCACGCTTACGGGCTGAAATTCCTGTTCAGGCACCCGGAACAGACAGAGGAAATTACCGGGCTTAGGCGGGATTTTACGGTTCTTGACCGGGGGGAAAGCCGCTCTCTTGTGCAGGAGATTATGAGAGAAATGAATTTCCCGGAGAAAGAGACAACGCCCGGCGCAATGCTTGAGCTTGTATCACGCGACTATATGACGTGGACTCCAATCCCGCACGACAGCACGCTTGAAGATGAGAACGTCTACAAACTCTCGAAAGAATACCGCAGGCGGCTCCGGGAGATTAACGCGGCGGATTTTGACGACTTGATGATTCTCCCGCTTGAGATTCTGAAACAGGACATTGACACACGCAGGCGCGAGCAGGAGAGAATATCATGGCTTCTTGTCGATGAGTACCAAGATGTGAATCACCCGCAGTATTTGCTGATTCGCTATCTTGCCGGGCCGAATTGTGTCGTGAATGTTGTGGGAGACCCGGATCAGTCAATTTACGGCTGGCGTGGCGCGGAAATCGGAATGATTCTGAACTTCACGAAAGATTTTGACGGCGCGAAAACGATTGTGCTTGATGAAAATTACAGGTCAACAGGAAACATATTAGCGGCCTCAAACGCATTAATCCGAAACAATAAAGCCCGCCTCAAGAAAAATCTTCACACGGCAAAAGGTAAGGGCGAAAAGATTTATACCCTCATGGCGCAGTCAGACTTTCAGGAGGCCGATTTTCTCGTTCAGGAAATAGAACGCCTCGTAAAAGTCTACAGTTACAGCTACAGCGACATAGCGATACTATACCGCGCTAATGCTATGAGCCGGGTTTACGAGAACAAATTTCTCCAGGAGGATATACCCTACAGAATCATACGTGGGCTGTCATTCTATGACCGCATGGAAGTCCGCGATGTTCTGTCGGTTTTACGGACGGCGGTTAATCCTTTCGACAATCCTGCATTCACGAGGGCGGCAGGTTTCAGCATTAAGGGAATGGGAGCGGCGCGGCGTGAAAACTGGTACAAGTGGCTTGCGGATCTGCCTGAAGATGTCCGCGATGACCCCGCTAAAGTATGGAGCCTCACTGCCGGGGGAGCATGGCCGATTAAGGGTGCGTTAGGGGAAAACATGAGGGTGTTTGCGTCCCACATGTGCGCGGTTGTTGATATGGCCGGAGACGGCATAAAGCCTGCAATAGATTACGTTCTCGCAGACATGGGATATGAAGCGTACATCAAAAATTATGACCCTGAGAATTACCGTGAGAGGCTCGAAAATGTCCGGGAGCTGAAATCTATTGTGCCTGACGGTGATTTGTCCGAGACACTCGCGGAAGCAGCACTATTCACGGACGCGGACAAGGAAGCCGCAGACAATGACGCTGTAGGACTATTGACCCTCCACGCCTCAAAGGGACTCGAATTTCCCGTTGTGTTCATTGTCGGAATGGAGGAAGATGTTTTCCCTCACTCGCGCTCAAAGGACAATGAAGACGAACTAGAAGAGGAGCGGCGGCTGTGCTACGTCGGAATGACACGGGCGGAAGAAAGGCTCTACCTTACGGCGGCGCGTTCGCGTGGGCTTTACGGCGGTGTTCAGCATAATGAATTGTCGCGCTTCCTTTTTGAGATCCCGGACGAATGCAAGCAGACCGATGACAGGGGCAGAAGCTCATCATTCCGGGACAATACCAGGACATTTTACCAACGGGGGCGGAAATATGGCGGTTACGGCGGTTACAGGGGAAATCGGAGCTGGTAAATCTACCCTTTCACGGATATTATCACGCCTCATGAAGTGCGCTGTGATTGACGCGGACAAAATCGCCGCTGAAATTTGGACTCGCCCGGACGTTATTGGGATTTTTGCTGACAGGTGGAGCAGTGATATTCTTGACGCTGACGGAAATATTATCCGGCCAGTAATCGCGCAGCACATTTTCACGGACGACCAAGAGCACAAATTCTGCGACTCTGTGATTCACCCGCTTGTGATGGCTGAGATTCACCGTCTCACAGAAAATATTGACGCTGTAGCCGAAATTCCCCTTTTGCCGGAAGCCGGGCGGCCTGAATGGGTTTCACGTGTGATTTATACTGAGGCTGATTTTGTCGTCAGGGCTGAAAGGTGCAGGAAGTCCCGCGGATGGAGCTATGACGAGCTGAGGCGGCGCGAGAAATTTTTACTCCCGAAAAGTGAAAGGCTTGCGGTTTGCGACTATGTTATACGGACAGAAGGCAGCCTGTCAGATTTGCGCGCTCAGGCTGTGAAGTTATTACAGGAGATTGAAACATGAACAACAAAAACGAAGTTCCCGAAAGGAAAGACATTCCCGAAAAATTCAGATGGAATCTTGAGGCTATATACCCCGATTTTGACGCATGGCAGAAATCATACGATGACACGTCAGCAAAAGTTGAAGCCCTGAAGGATTACGCCGGGAAACTCGGCGGAGGGTCGGCGACTCTTCTTGCGTTCATTAAGGCAGATGAGGCAGTATCGCTTGAGCTTGAGCGGCTTTACGTCTACGCGAACATGAAGAGCCATGAAGACCTGCGCGAGGCAAAGCCTATGGAGCTTGCCGGGATGGCCGAGTCCCTCATGGTGAAATATTCTGCGGCTGTGGCGTTCTTTGAGCCGGAAATTTTAGCCCTCCCGCATGACTATATAAATGACTGCATAAAGAATGAGCATGAGCTTACCCGCTATGAATTTTTCTTCCGCAAGTTACTGCGCGAACGTGAGCATATTTTGCCGCATGAGCAGGAAATACTTTTAGCCCAAGCCGGGGAAGTCATGTCTACACCGTCAAACGCATTCACCCTCCTTACTGACGCGGATATGAAGTTCCCCGACATCACGGACGAGGACGGCAATACGTCAGAGCTTACAGAGGAAAGATGGTACAGGTTCAGCAGGAGCCGTAACAGGCAGGTGCGTCATGATGCCTTCATGGGTGTTTACGGGACTTACGCGAAATTCAAGAACGCAATCGCCGCGCTTTATTCCGGCTCGGTGAAGGGGGACATATTCACATCACAGGCGCGAAAGTACGCAAGCTCGCTCGACATGGCACTGTTCGCGGAGAATGTCCCGGAAGATGTTTACGGCCATGTTGTAGACACAGCCCGGAAATATTCGCCCTCACTGCACAGACTCGCAGCACTCCGCAAAAAAGTTTTGGGACTCAGCGATTTTCACTTCTACGACTTGAACGCGCCTTTGACCGCAGAGCCTGAGACGCGAATCGATTTCCCGGAAGCTGTTGACATTGCCGTGAAAGCATTAGCCCCGCTCGGTGATGAGTACATTGCTGACTTTAAGCGCGGGATTTCGGAGCGTTGGATCGACATTTACGAGAACAAGGGCAAACGCAAGGGCGCATATTCATGGGGTGCTTACGGTACACAGCCGTATGTTTTGCTGAACTATGACGGGACAATTCACGATGTCTTCACGCTCGTCCATGAGATGGGACACAGTATGCACAGCTATTATTCACGAAAGACTCAGCCGCAGGTTTACGCCGATTACACGATATTGCTGGCTGAAGTCGCGTCAACAACAAATGAAGCCCTGCTGTTAGAGTACCTTCTCAGAAATTCGCCCAGTCCCGAAAATCGGAAATGGCTTCTGAGCTACTATTATGACATGGTTCGGGCAACGTTCTTCCGTCAGGCAATGTTCGCGGAATTTGAGCGGGAGACTCACTCATACGCTGAGGGGGGCGGAGTCCTCACGCCGGATTATCTCTGCTCTTTGTGGGAGAAACTGAACGCGGACTATTACGGGCCGGAAATGGTGATTGACACGGAGCTTTGCGCGGAATGGGCGCGGATTCCTCACTTCTACACGGCGTTTTACGTGTATAAATATGTTACGGGGTTCACGGCGGCTAATGCGTTTGCGTCATCGATACTTTCAGGGGAGGAAAAAGCGGTAGAAAGATATTTGCGATTCCTCAAGAGCGGGGGAAGTGATTACAGCCTGAATATTTTGCGCCGTGCAGGTGTTGATTTAACGAGTGATGAGCCGTTCGAGAGGACAATGAAATTTTTTGATGAGAGGTTAGACGCATGGGACAAATAAAGCTCGTTGCGTTTGACTTGGACGGGACTTTGTTCAACGACAATAAGGAAATTACCCCTGAGACTTTCGCGACTCTTGAGCGTGCCGCAAATATGGGAATTGAGATTGTGCCGTCAACCGGACGATTCTGGAACGCTGTCCCCGAAAGTATCAAGAGCCTGAAATTTGTACGTTACGCGCTGACTCTCAACGGAGCGGCAATATTTGATGTCATGGCCGGGAAAACGATTGCGGAGTTTGCGATTCCGGCTTTGAGGGCTGAGACTTTGTGCCGTGTCTTTGATGATTTGGGCGTGATTTATGACTTTGTTGCGGGGGGAAACGGTTACATGAGGCGGGATTTATATGAACGTCTCGCGGATGTCATGATAGGCGAATGGCAGGTGAAAATTGTCCGTGATATGCGCTCGCCTGTTGATGATGTCTATGAGGCTGTGAGGAATGCCGGAGGTGTTCAGAAAATGCAGATATATACGCTTGACGCTGCCCTGCGTGAAAATCTCCTGAAGTCATTGCCGATTGTCTTCCCTAAATTGTTATTTACGTCATCAGTCCCGAACAACATAGAAATCAACGACCCTCAAGCCAATAAAGGCGGGGGGCTGAAATTTATTGCGTCTCATCTCGGCATTGATATGGGAGATGTGTTAGCGTTCGGGGACGGATTGAACGACATGACAATGATACAGTATGCGGGGATCGGCGCGGCCATGTCGAACGGAGTCCCGGAACTTAAAGCCATAGCGGACTACATCGCCCCGGACAACAATCACAACGGAGTCGCGGAAGGGATAAAGGAATTTTGCTTCAGTCGGCAATAATCACGGCAATCTGTATCAATCTTGAGCATATCGGGCGGATATTGCTGTCTGACCCTGTGTCCATCGTCCTGAATTACGGAATGGCCTTCAGCATGTTGAGCGGTTATCCGTCATTAGCGGCGTGGCTTTCGGGGATAGCCTGCCTGATGATTATTGCGGTGCTGCTGTTTGTTGACCTGAGCAGGGGCGAGCGTGTCGGGTATTCTGTCATGCTTGGCGGGGCTTTGTCGAACTGCGCGGAGAAATTAATTCTCGGCTATGTGATTGACTGGATTCCGATTCCGTTTATCCCTCTGACGGTGAATATTGCTGACATTGAGGTGTCATTAGGGGCGGCGGTAGCGTTCGTGAGCTTCATGAGGTGAGGATTCCCCCTGAGCAGTTTTCAGGGGAATCATTGTTATTCAGTGCTGCCCTTCAGCTTGTTTATTTCCTCACGGATTATTCCGCGGACATCATCGGGCGTTGTATATTTTTTCTTGTCCCTGAAAATTTCACGGAACATCGGCGCAAGTGTTATGGCAAATCCGACAATGCCGACAACAATTGCAAGCGTTGTGAAATGCCACTTCACTGACGATTTAAGCTCCTCCGTTTTCACGGCGTTCACACGTAATTCCGTTTTTACTTCCCTGATTTGGTCTTTGAGTTCGTTTGTTCTGGCATCAAGTTTATTCTCAAACTCAACAATTCGTCCGTCTATGTAAACTTTAAGCCCTCTTATTTCTGACCGTATAAATTCGCTGTCGCTGCTTGTCATTTTCACACGCCCCCTTCCTTTTTCGGATTATAGCAGAAACACTCCCCTGACTAATAATCAGGGGAGCGCAGTCTTACTTCACCGCCTGAAATCCTTTCTCCAAGTCAGCAATAATATCATCAATATGTTCCGTGCCGATTGAGAGCCGAATCGTTGTCGGACGAATCCCGCATGACAATAATTCTTCCTCGTTGAGCTGTGAATGAGTCGTTGACGCAGGATGTATGACGAGCGATTTCACGTCAGCAACATTCGCAAGCAGTGAAAATAATTCGAGGCTCTCTGTGAATTTCTTGGCCGTCTCAGCAGTCCCCTTTATGTCAAACGTGAATATTGACCCCGCCCCGTTAGGATAATATTTCGCGTAAAGCTCCTTCTGCTTACCTTCTGCGAGTGAGGGATGATTGACGCGCTCGACTTTCGGGTGATTCTTCAGGAAGTCAACAACCTTCAGGGCGTTCTCTACGTGGCGTTCAACACGGAGCGACAATGTTTCGAGTCCCTGTAACAGCAGGAACGAATTGAACGGAGAAATGCACGCGCCTAAGTCCCGCATTAATGTTGTGCGGAGCTTCACGATGTACGCGAGATTCCCGACCGCCTCAGTGAAGACTATCCCGTGATATGACGGATTCGGCTCCGAGAGTCCCGGAAATTTCCCGCTCCCGGCCCAGTCGAATTTTCCCCCGTCAACAACAACTCCGCCCATCACTGTGCCATGACCGCCCATGAATTTTGTCGCAGAGTGAATCACAATGTCAGCTCCGTATTCTATCGGCCTGCACAAAAACGGAGTCGCGAACGTGTTATCTATCACAAGCGGGATCCCGTGAGAGTGCGCGATTTCTGCGGCTGACTCGATGTCGAAAACGTCAGAATTTGGATTGCCGAGCGTCTCAGCGTATATCAGTTTCGTGTTTGGCTTTATGGCTTTCTCGAAATTGGCCGGGTCTGAAGGGTCAACAAATGTTGTTGTGATCCCCTGCTCCGGGAGAGTGTTGGCGAAAAGGTTGAACGTTCCGCCGTAAAGGTTGGTTGACGATACTACATGATCCCCGGCCTTTGCGATGTTCTGCACAGCGTATGCGATCGCCGCAGAGCCTGAAGCCGCCGCAAGCGCACCGACTCCCGACTCCATTGCCGCGACTCTCTTCTCGAACACGTCATTTGTCGGATTCATTAAGCGCGTGTAGATGTTCCCCGGCTCAGTGAGCGCAAATCTTCCCGCCGCCGCCGCCGAATTAGGGAAAACGTATGATGTTGTCGCGTAAATCGGGACTGCCCGCGAGTCTGTTACGGGGTCTGCATGTTCCTGCCCCGCGTGGAGCTGGATTGTCTCAAATTTATATTTGCTCATGGAATCATTCCTTTCTCCCGAATGATATTACACGGTTGTAGCCTTCAGGCAAGTATTCATAAATGAGTGTGTATACCGCGCTGCTTAGACGGTTAAGAATATGGCAAATTCTGAGACTGTCATTTTCACCGAAAACTTTCACCGCGCATAACTCAGTCTCACGCACAAGAGTCCGCAAAAGATTCATCATGGCCGACTCCCGTCCCATTTCATGATGAGGGAGAATATGACCAAGCCCGAAATATTCCGCCGGATTGTGAGAACGCCGGTAAAGCTCCTCCGAATCGAGTCCCCTCACAGTGAATCCGCCCTCAAAAATTTTCCCGCAGGCCTCGCACCGCTGAAGATGATTCACGACCGCTTTCACTTCTTCAAGGTCGGCGATAAATTCCGGGGAGTCTGAGTCCGCCTGAAACATTATGATTCTTGCGTTAAGGCTGTCGAGTTTCCCGCGTAACTCTATGCGCGGAGAGTCTTTGCCGTATGTCATGATAGAGTCGCGACCATAACGGCTTTGATTGTGTGCATTCTGTTTTCGGCCTCGTCAAAAACTTTTGAGCGTTCAGACTCGAAAACTTCCTCTGTAACCTCTGCGCCTTTCACAGCAGGCAGGCAATGTAGAAATATAGTTGTGTCCTTGCCCGTTGCCTTCATGATTTCCGCTGTAACCTGCCACGCGCCGAGAAGTTTATAGCGTTCCTCCTTCAGCGACTCTTCACCCATTGAGACCCATACATCTGTGTATATTGCGTCCGCGCCTTTCACGGCCTCGAATGGATCATTGATGACGCTGATTGTTGAATGTGAAGCGATTTCCCGGCATTTTGCGAGTAAATTTGCGTCAGGCTCTAATTCTTTGGGAGTGCTGATGACGTAATCGACTCCCATTTTCGCACAGCCAATCATTAATGCGTTGCTCATGTTGTTTCGTCCGTCGCCGAGATAGGCGAGCTTGAGTCCCCTGAGAGGGCCGAAATTTTCGCGCAGTGTTAGGAAGTCCGCGAGAACCTGAGTCGGATGATCTGAGTCCGTGAGTCCGTTCCACACGGGAACGCCTGAATATTTCGCGAGGTCTTCTACGGTTGACTGCTTGAAGCCGCGGAACTCTATCCCGTCAAACATACGCCCTAACACGCGGGCCGTGTCTTTAACGTCTTCTTTTGCGCCGAGCTGAATATCATTCTTGTTGAGATATTCCGGGAATGCTCCCTCATCGTTGCAGGCTACCGTGAATGCACAGCGGGTTCGTGTTGATGACTTCTCGAATATCAGCGCGATATTTTTCCCTGCGAGTAAATTCCCGCGAATGCCTGCGCGTTTCTTTGCTTTGAGGTCTGCTGAAAGCGTGAGGAGATAATCTATTTCACCGGGCGTGAAGTCCATTAGAGTCAGGAAACTTCTTCCCCTGAGATTTTGCGCCATAAATCCGGCCTCCTTGTGTGAATGTGTGAATGCCTGCGATTATAGCACCGTGAATTATAATAGCCGCAATGAAAGGAGAGATTCCCCGAAATGAGACCGACAAAGCAGCAGCTTGCAGAAGTCTTCAATGACACGCTGAAATTTTTTGACGAGGACGCAATTTTACACGAGGCAATTTTACGCACTAACAATCACACGAGAGTTTACCCCGCCGATTTTGCAGAAGAGACAGACTCCCACAAGGCCGGAAAAATTGACGTTATACAGGGGCGGACATTGCAGACAGCGTTAGACCTTCACGGGAAATTCCCGGACAAGAAAATAGCTGTGCTGAATTTCGCGGCCTCACAGACTCCGGGCGGCGGTGTCAAAGCAGGAAGCCTGGCGCAGGAGGAAAGCATTTGCCGTTCGTCGACACTTTACCCGTCATTGAGGACAGACACAGCGCGGGAAGGATTCTACAGCTATCACTATGAGGGCGGATTCGGCTGGCGGGCAAGCGACACCTGCATATATTCCCCTGATGTAATTATCTGCCGTGATGATGATGACTATATCCCCGCGAGATTGTCCCGTGAAAATTTCGTGAAGATTGATGTCGTTACGTGCGCTGCCCCTCACATTTTCCCGAACGTAAAAATTTCTGACAGGGATTTGTACGCAATTCACCTTTCACGCGCAAAAAATATCCTGCGTGTATGCGCGTATAACGGCGTTGATATTCTCATCACCGGGGCATTCGGGTGCGGTGCGTTCAAGAATCCCCCGGAGCTTGTCGCAAAAGCATGGAGGGAAGCACTTGCTGTATACTGTGAGAAATTCGACAGCGTAATATTTGCGGTCTACTGCAACAAATACGAGATGGAAAACTACGATACGTTTCGCGCCGTGTTAAGATAGTCAGCAAAAATTCTCACAGGAGGAATCACAATGGGAGTACTGAAACACTACCGGGACTTGCTTCCCGTAACAGACAAAACGCCCGCCGTAAATCTTGAGGAAGGAATGACCCCGCTAATCTATCTTCCCCGCGTAAGTGAGAGGCTCGGAATAAAGCTGTACGGAAAATTTGAGGGCTGCAACCCGTCCGGCTCATTCAAGGACAGAGGAATGGTTCTCGCGGTCGCAAAGGCTCTTGAGGACGGAAAACGCGCCGTAATTTGTGCGTCAACAGGCAACACCTCAGCAAGCGCGGCGGCATATGCTGCAAGCCAGGGAATCCCGTGCTTTGTGCTGCTTCCCGCCGGAAAAGTCGCGCTCGGAAAACTGGCGCAGGCTCTCATGTACGGGGCGAAAGTCATCGCGGTGAAGGGGAATTTTGACCGTGCATTAGAGTTAGCGAGAGAGGGAGCGGAGAAGACCGGGTGCGCGATGGTCAACAGCGTGAATCCCTATCGGCTTATCGGTCAGCGTTCGGGGGCGTGGGAAATCTGCGACGTTCTCGGACATGCTCCCGACTGGCACGCAATCCCAGTAGGCAACGCGGGCAATATCTCCGCATACTGGGCAGGCTACAACGAGTATCAGAAGCTCGGCAAAATTTCGTCCCTCCCAAAGATGATGGGATTCCAGGCGGAAGGAGCAGCCCCCCTCGTCTACAACAAGCCATGCCCTAACCCTGAGACAGTCGCAACGGCAATACGAATCGGGAATCCCGTAAGCGCACACCTTGCCCGGGCGGCAGTCAGTGAGTCCGGCGGTGAGTTCAACGCGGTAACAGACGATCAGATTTTGGAGGCACAGAGAATTTTAGCGGCTGAAGGCGGAGTCTTTGCGGAGCCTGCTTCATGCGCCCCCCTCGCGGGACTCCTCAAGCTGAAACGCTCAGGCAGACTCCCGGAAGGAATCACAGTAACAATGATTCTCACAGGCAACGGACTCAAAGACCCCGACACAGCCATGTCCCAAGTCGGCAAGCCCATCGAGATAAACGACACATTAGACGACCTTATGCGGGTGCTTGAAGGAAAATGATACGGCTGAAAATTCCTGCGACGACGGCGAATCTTGGCTCAGGTTTCGACACTCTCGGAATGGCACTGAACCTCTACAACATTTTCACGGTGAAAGAAATTCTGCCGGAGGGCGAATACACATCCGAAATTTGCGGCGAGGGGATCGACATTCTCACAGACGCACGGAAAAATATGCTTGTTACCAGCTACATTAAAGCGTGTGAGGAATGGAGCGTATCACCGAAAGGATTCGCGTTCGAGAGCTGCAACGCCGTCCCTCTGAATCGCGGACTCGGAAGCTCGTCAACCGCTGTTGTTGCGGGCGTAATAATTGCTGATATATTGTCGGGCGTTAAACATGATGAGGCTGAATTATTGCGTGTCATGACGAAAATCGAGGGACACCCGGACAACGTTGTGCCGTGCTTCACGGGCGGGATGACTGTATCATGCTGGGACGGGGAGTCCTTGCGGTATGTCCGTCTTCCTGCATTGCCGGAGGATTTGAACGTTATCGCGGTTGTTCCTGATTTCGAGGTCAGGACGGAGGAAGCCCGGCGGATATTGCCTGAGAGTGTGCCGTTCCGTGATGCTGTCTTCAACGTGAGCCACGCGAGTATTTTGTGTGCGGCGTGGGCTATGGGACGCTGGGATCTGCTGAGAGTCGGAATGCAGGACAGATTACACCAGGCGCACAGGGCGAAATTATTTCCGGGCGAGACGGGAGAAAAGTTTTTCTCTGAGATAGCCAATCACCCGGATTGCGTTGCGACGGCTATATCAGGTTCAGGGCCTACGATGATTGCGATTGTTCACGGCCCTGCGGCTAAACTGTCGGAGGCTATGTGCAGGATTTTCACGGAAGGCGGAGCGGCGAGTCATTTCTTTGTGCTTACCTGCACTGCTTCAGGGGCTTGCGCTGAGTAACAAAAATCCCCTCTGACTCATGGCCGGAGGGGAAAAATTTTGCGTCAGTCGTCCCACTTGTCATATTTGTATATCACCTGAATGAATTTGCTTGTCAGGGAGCTTCCCGGAAATCGTTTCGACATCTCCGGGTTGTATGTCAGTGTTATTGTCGTGTACTTGTCGGGTGTCCATACGTTTTTCAGCATAATTTTTCCGGCGGCTCTTGTGTTTGCTGACGGACTTTCCTGTGTCTTTCCGTAAAGCGCGTTCATTCCCTTCTGCAGTGCCTCGTAAAATATCCTGTCATACTCAGCGTTTCCCATGCTCTGAAGGTATACGCTCTTCATCTTCAGCAGCTTGTTCTTGTGGAAGCCGAATATGTACGTCGCCGGATAATTCTCGAACATTCCTTCCATCGTGAGAGAGTCTTTTCTTGGGACTAGGACTTTCGCGCCGCTGTTCTCCATCCTCTTTTGAGTCCGCGCGTAAGTGTGTCCGAAAGGAAGCGACAAAAACGCCTCCGAGCTGTTAGACGCACTGCAGGCAGTCGCGGAAAGAATCACGGCCATCACCGCAAGAATAATCTTCCTCATCTCATCACCTCATGAGCTATACTAGGCACAGGAATCTCACGCCCAATAAATTCCGCTGTCTCAATCCATTCTGAGACTATAACGGCGGAATTTCGCAGGGCTTCTTCAGGGGTGTCGCCATCTGCCATGCACCCGGGCAATTCTGGGACTTCAGCAATAAATTTCCTGTCGTCATCTGACCAGTATATTATTCTCGTGTACTTGTCCATTAATTTGCCTCCTGTCAGAATATTAGCTTGTACTTTCGGATTATTTCCCGGACTTGTTTCACCTGATATGCTTTTGCTTTTCCGTTGTCGGACTGTATATTGATGATTTCCGCAATGCCCTTGCGCCAATAAATATAGTGGATTCCTTTTACCCTGTAACTAAATCCCAGAACATCAAGCAGCTTCTGCAAGTCGGTGAACGGAATATTATTGTCCTTACTGCCGTCCATAACTGGTCAAATATTTTCGGTGCTGATGTCATTCTCAGAACTCCCACTCAAGATAACGCGCCTTCTTTGCGTCCTCTCCTGTTCCGTAGCTGAAGAACCCGCTGTATCTTCTCGATGAATGCCGCTTGATTTTCGCCGTAAGTATTTCCGCCCGTGCTATGACGCGATAATTACGGTCAAGAAATAACATTGTCCCCCCGAAATTCACGTTATACTTTGACGGATTCCGAATCGTTACGCTGACTCCTTTGAACGTGTACGATATTGCGCTGAATGAAAGCCCCTTCCCGCGTATAGCACCGTCCCTGATTACAGCCTCAGAGACTCCCGAAAGAAACACGAGAATCAGAGCCGCGCCCGCAAATATCTTCTTCACTTTTTACCCGCTCCCTGTGAAAATATTTCGTGAAAATTATAACAGCAGGGAGATTTTGAGAATGTCAGACACAAACCGCCCCCCGTATTTCCCGATGATGATAAACTTGTCGGGCAGACGGGTATTGATTGCAGGCGGAGGAAATGTAGCTTCCCGCAGAGCCGAGACGCTCATAAAATGCGGTGCTGAAATCGTCGCGGTAAGCCCGGAATTTTGCGCTGATTTTCCCCGTAACACTCAAAGAATCGTGAGGCCGTTTTCGCCGGATGACATAACCCCGGATTTCTCGCTCATAATCGCCGCCACAAATGACCGCGCTGTCAATCATAATATTCACCTCATGGCCGCCCGTCTTCATATCCCGGTGAATGTCGCCGACTGCAAAGCGGAATGTGATTTCTTTTTCCCATCTATGATTAATGCTGGGAATGTTTCAGTCTCGGTTAATACTGCGGGAGTATCGCCCTCCTTAACCCGGCGTTTGTCTGACCGCCTGCGAAAAGTTTGGCCTATATGGATTACTGAGGAAAATGACCGTAAATTACGCTGAGTGCCTGAATTGCACTGTGTTATAATAGCCGCGTCCAAAAGGGTGTGGGGTTCACGCTGCGCCTAAGTATTTATGACTACTAGATTATATGCTACAATACTTAACGGCCAGCCAAAATTTCACAAATTCAGAGGTATAAAAATTTTCATGTCGTAGATTACGTAATTGCGCGGCAGGTCGGGAGGAATCGTTTTTGAGATCAGACAGCGGAAGACCGCGGGAATATTACCCTAACCGCACCAATGCGGGCAGGGCAAAGCCTCGCGGGGGGAAACATGCAGGAGCGTCATTAGGCTTCTGCTGGGGATTTGGCATTGTCGTCTGCGCCACATTCGGATTAGCGTCATTCCTTATGTTTTCGGCGGGGCATTTCAGCAGTTTTTCTTCTGGTCTCGGCGTTGAACCGGCTCACGGCATCGAGGACAGCGTTATATACTCGCGCAATCTTCTTGACGTGGAAGTTACACAGCTTGACCCGTCAGAAAGCAATCCTGATGACCCGGAACTCTTAGCACAGGCTTATGACAGCAGCACGATGGAGGCATTCGGGCCGTTCCCGTCATATTTGTCGGACTATGAGAGCGTAACATTGACAACACTCGACGACGGCAAAACGCTCAAAGTTCACGATGAGGAAGAAGACGACGACGATGAAGACTCCGCAGGGGTCGGCGCACAGGCTGAGACGGTGAAAGCTGAAGTGCCTTTACTGGCTGAAGTTGGCCCTGCATGGCGGGAGCATACAGTCAAGAGCGGCGAAACTTTGTCGGAAATCGCCGCGGCTTACGGTAATATTACGGCTCAGGACATTATCCGGGCAAACGCGCTCAAAGACGCGGACAAGCTCCGGGAGAACTCCATACTCCTTATACCGAATACGCCGGAAGACACAGAGAACACTTTTGACGAGGTGAAACGCCGTAAATGGGTTGTTGCCGCAAACAGCGAGAAATTCACGCCCGTCAAAGTCCGGGAACACATAGTAGCCCACGGCGAGTCACTCTGGGCAATCGCGAATAATTCAGGCGTAGAGCTTGACACAATCAGGGGAAGCAACAATTACACGGTGCTGAAGCCCGGAATGAAGCTGAGAATCCCGAATCAGGACGGAATATTCTACACGCTCAAAGAAGGCGAGACAGTCAGCGATGCCGCAAAGCGATACCGTGTCAGCAAAAGCAAAATCGCCCTCGTGAATGAGGGAGTCGACATAACAGCGTTAAAGGCAGGGGATGAGGTATTCCTTCCCGGAGCAAAGCCGGAAGCTATACGCGAGGTCAGGACAGCCCCGAAATTAGCCGAGGCAAAGAAAGCAGAGTCAGCAAGGAAATCACAGCCCGCCCCCGCAAGGACAGCCGCAAAGCCTGAGAGACACCCACGCGGTGAAGTGGCAGTGAGGCGTTCAGGGTTCAGATGGCCGATAATGGGACGGATAAACAGCCCGTTCGGATGGAGGACTCACCCCGTAACAAGGCGCAGGGACTTCCACACGGGAATCGACATCAAAGCCAACAGGAATGACCCGATAAAAGCGGCAGGCTCCGGCCATGTAGTATATTCCGGCTGGATGGGCGGCTACGGAAAAGTGTTAGTCATTGAGCACAGCAACGGGCAGTCAACGCTTTACGCTCATTGCAGCTCATTATTATTCGGAAAGGGAGCTAATGTATCATCAGGACAGCTTATCGCGAGAATCGGCACTACAGGACGTTCAACAGGCCCGCACTTACATTTTGAGGTCAGGAACGGAAGCAGCCCGGTCAACCCGATAAAGTACCTGAGCAGGTAAAATGTCAAAATACGTATTCATAACAGGCGGGGTAGTCTCGTCATTAGGCAAGGGAATAACAGCAGGCTCAATCGGAACACTGCTGAAGAAGCGCGGACTCAAAGTCTCAATACTGAAGATTGACCCGTATTTGAACGTTGACGCGGGGACAATGAATCCATTTCAGCACGGAGAAGTTTTTGTTACTGATGACGGAGCCGAGACGGATTTAGACTTGGGACATTACGAGCGGTTTATTGACGAGACACTCAGCGAGAAAAATTCCATCACCACCGGCAAAATATATTCAAGCGTAATCAAGAAGGAAAGAAGGGGCGATTATCTGGGCGGAACAGTCCAGGTAATCCCCCATATCACTAACGACATTCAGGAGCGAATTATCCGCGCCGGAGCCGGGCTTGATGTTCTTATTGTCGAAATCGGCGGGACTGTCGGAGATATTGAGGGTCAGCCGTTCTTGGAGGCTATAAGGCAGATGGCGGTGAGGGCAGGCCGCGAAAATGTAGTGTACTGTCATGTAACGTTAATCCCATATCTTGAGGCCGCAAAGGAACTCAAGACAAAGCCGACACAGCACAGCGTTCAGGAATTGCGGAGAATAGGAATCCTCCCGAACATGTTAGTCTGCCGCACGAGTCATCCTATGGACATTGGCATGAAGAACAAGATAGCACTTTTCTGCGACGTTCCGCCGGAAGCAGTGATTGAAGTCCGCGATGAGCCTACAATCTACAACGTTCCTATAAGCCTTCACCGCGAGGGACTCGACGGCCTTATACTGAAATATTTAGGACTGCCGTATGAGAATGAGCCGGATTTAAGCGACTGGGCTAGGGTTGTCGACAGGTACATGAACTCGCCCGAAGAGGTCAAAATCGCCCTCGTAGGGAAGTACGTCCAGCACAAAGACGCATATTTGAGCGTTGTTGAGGCACTTCACCACGGCGGAATCGCGCACAATGTTCGGGTTAATATTGTCTCGGTTGAGGCTGAAGACTTAGAGCGGAATGACCCTGCGGAAATGCTGAAGTTTGCTGACGGAATACTCATCCCCGGCGGATTCGGCGAAAGAGGCGTTGAAGGAATGATAGAGGCGGCGAAATATGCCCGTGAAAATGACGTGCCTATATTCGGGATTTGTCTCGGTATGCAGATGATGGTAGTTGAATTTGCGCGGAATGTCTGCAAGCTCCATGAGGCTCACAGCAAAGAAATGAACCCCGCCACGATTCACCCCGTCATTCACTTGATGGAGGAGCAAGAAAACCTGAAGGATCTCGGCGGAACAATGAGACTCGGCGCATATCCCTGCGATTTGACGGAAGGCACGAAATCCGCAGAGGCTTACGGGACATTGCACATCACAGAAAGACACCGACACCGCTACGAGTTCAACAACGCTTACCGCGAGAGGCTCGAAAATGCGGGGCTGAAAGTCGCGGGAGTCTGCACTGAGCGCGATTTAGTTGAGATTGTAGAATTGCCCGGGCATAAATGGTACGTCGGCGGTCAGTTTCACGGAGAATTGAAATCAAGACCGGTGAGGCCGCACCCGCTTTTTGACGGATTCATAAAGGCCGCGGCGGATTATATGAGGGAAAAGCAGTAAAGGAGGCATCAGGCAAAAATGAAGGCTGTACGGATATTCGCGCTTCTGGCGTTCGTGCTGTCCGCAAATATGTCAATGGCATCTGAGGCAGTCCCCGACCCTGAGCTTAACGCAGGCTCCTCGCGTCAGATGATGGGAGAAATTGAGCAGATAATTTACGGTTATGTGTCAAAAGGAGGGCTTATTGAGCGGCTCGGAAAAGTTGAGGAGGATTTGTTCGGCAGGAGTCTTCCCGGAACAATCGCGGAAAGGCACGCGGCAATCCTGAACTTTCTCGACAAGGGGACAGATGAGCAGCCTTCCATGATGTTCAAGCTCGGTGTCGCTGAATGGGTTGTAGACAAAAAGATTCGCGCCTCTGAACCGGCAGTGAGGAGACTAGAAGACTTAGAGACAAACCTCACAGGGGCATCCCGTGCAGGAAATCCCATTGTAATGAGGGTTGAAAGCCTGCTTGCGACTCTTGTCATGGATCCTGTAACAGCACAGCCCGTAGTAGTCCCGTCAAACACCGTAATGAAATTCAGGTTTATGGACGAACTTAGCCCGGCGAAATCGAAAGCAGGGGATTCAGTGAGGCTTGAGCTTGCCCATGATTTAATCGTGAATCAGAATCTTGTAGCTCCGGCGGGGTCATTGCTTGTTACTGATGTCAGGTCGGTGAAGCGTCCGGGTATGTTCGGAGTCCCCGGTGAAGTCAGGCTGTCTTTCAGGGAATTAAAGCCCCTCGGCCCGGAACGTCCGCAGGTCTGGTCAGGCAAAGAGTCGGCCAAAGCCATAAAGGACGCGCGCGCCTCAGGCGGAAGGGGTGAAGGTGCTGTAATCGGAGCAGGGGCGGCAAGTATTGCGGGAGCGGTTCTCCTCGGCCCTGTCGGACTTGTCAGCGGCATGTTCATACGAGGAAACTCGATAAAAATCGCGGAAGGGTCAGTAACATTCCTTCAGACATCAGGAGACTGCACCGTGTCAGCGTACCCAATACCGATAAGCCTACAGTCAGCCGAGAACAACATAGTAACAGAAATCCCAGTGAAGCAAGAATCATCAGGGAGCTACAATCCTGACCGGGACAACATCGTGAAAGGGGACGTGTTCAACCGCAACCAGTACGGAACGCCCGCCAATTCAAACTCAGGAGGAGACTTTGAGCTTCCGCCGGAACAGAGCGTTAATTAGCGCAGGAAGATTATTACTCGCCATGATATTAACGGCGGGTATTTTTTTTGTCCCTCTCAATCTCCCCTTCACATGGGCGACTTTTACGGTTATCACGGCATATGGTGCTGAAATGACCGCATTCGATCAGACGATACGAATCCTCGAACGATGGACTTCCGCACACTGGGGGCAGGACTGCTTTGTGTGGGTAGTGCATTACCCGGAGGAGCTTGCGACTCCATGGGCAGAATCAGAGGCTGTAAGGTCGGGAATGTCTGAGGCAGAGCAGGAACGATTCCGCGAAAATTTTGTGTCAGAGCTGAAACTTGACACATCAGAAACTTTCCTCATCAGCGTGTATTCATTCGGTGCAAGGCCGGTGAATCTGAATCCCGTCCGCGACAACGTATCACTCTTAGCGGCAACAGGAGAGCGAATAAGGCCGGAGAAATACGACTCAGCCCTCGACAATCCATCGCCGGGAGTCGTTCAGGGTCTCGTGTTTTTCCCGAAACAAACTAACAAGGACTACGTTATAGGATTGCGGGGAATGGGACGCAGTGAGCGCATATTCTCGTTTGCTCCCCCTGAAACACCCGCGCCCGCCCAGCCAAAGCCTGATGTTGTCGTTGTGAATGTCCCGAAACGACAGCCCCGAAAGCCCGCGCCGATTCCCGTCAAGAAGCCGAATCCCCCTGTGCCGCCTCCGCCCCCGATTCCGCCCAGACCGATAAAGCCGATATTCCGGGAAGAGTCCAGCGACATGGCCGAGTTCGTGAAGTCAGTCAAAGGACGCGGGAACGATTCGCAGGACAGGAGAGCCACGAATACAACCCCTGCTCCGCGCAGGCAGGTCAACACGGAGAACGCATATTCTAGCCGCGAGTCAGTGTTGCGCCGATTCCTGAATCTTTGGGCGGATGGGTCATACGGTGAAATGTACGGAATGCTTGCGGACGGGTCAAAGCGCGTAATATCACGTGAGAATTTCGCCAAGGAAGCCGCAAAAGCCTCGGACATTCGCGCCGGGATAAAGAGCGGGGATTTCCGAATCGATTGGGTAGGCGAGGAACGCGCAAAGGTAATCACGACTCGCAAGACGCTGGTGTTTCGGACGGTTTCGACACGGACGCTTGGAGTTACGCGGGAAGGGTCTTCGTGGCGTGTAGTATGGTAGAATCGGCAAATCCCGATGATATTGACGAGGAGGACTCACACAATGACAACAGCAACAGCAGAGAAAACTATATCGACAGGCAATGTGATTCTTGATATTGAACTGCCCTTGCTTACGGCGGACGAACTCGGAAAAGTCGCGGAGTACGCAAAATCTCTCAGGTTGTCGCGTGAAGATGATAATGACGACTGGGCGGACGCTCCGTTGACTGAAGACGAAATATCACAGATAGAGGAAAGTGACAGGGATTTCGCTAACGGGGAATATCTGACTGTTGACGAGCTTATTGCGGGGTTGCAGGAATGTGGACAGTAATAATTGGCAAACCTGTACAGCGCAGGCTTTCACGCATTCCCAACCCGGACCGGGAGAGGCTGACACAGGCAATAAAAGACCTAGAGACCAAACCAGAGCAGATGGACATAAAACCCCTGACAGGACGCGGCGAATACCGCCTGAGAGTAGGAGACTGGCGTTTTATCATGAAAATAAATGAGGATGAGAAGATAATACGTCTCCGCTCTCTTGGTTCACGCGGTGATGTCTACAAGAAATAGCCCGCAATGAAGATCAGAATTTCACCCAAGAAAATATTTCTCGCCCTCGCCATTCTCGGAATACTCAGACTCGTACAATACGCAATCAGCGACATGAATCTTGATGTTGACCTCCTGCGCGAGTCCCTGCTCAACATGCCCGGCATAGTCATGGAGAACATACGCTTTTCCCGCGTGATTTCCGGCGACTTGTGGCAGGTCAGGCTTCCCTACCTCGAACAGCGCGACAAGGCCGTGAATTTCCTCTCGGCTGACATAAAACGCACTCTCAGCGGCGACAAAGGACTCTGGACATTTTTCGGGAAGAGCGGCATTTATTCCGACGATGCAAAAACCGCAGGCATTTTCGGACTCACAGGGGCAATCAGCGATGACGCAAGAATATGGCTGCTTGACAGTCCCGCACTCACTTGGCAGCAGGAGAATAACACTCTCATTTTTCCGCACGGACTCACGCTTCAGGACAAAGAATTTTCACTTACGACTCCGATTGCAAGCACAGATAACAGCCGCGTGATATTATTACAGCATGGAGGCGTAATCAGATGGCAAAAACCAAAATCCTTAGAACGTTAATTTTTTCGCTGTCATTAATTTTCTTCCTGCTGCCGGCTGAATGCTGGTGCGCTGATTTCGAGGATTATTATCTCAGCGAGGACACAGGAATTACACCCGCTCCCGAAATTGTCCCCGAACAAGTTATCCTCAATGCTGACCGCGTATCATTCAACGATGAGACAGGACAGGCTACAGCAGAGGGCAACGCCGTTCTACAGTACAACGGCACAACAATAATGGCCGAAAGAATAGAATACAGCGCAGACAGCCAGAAGGTCAAAGCAATGCCCCTCCCCGGCGAAAAAATACGCATGACCAACGGAACAAGGACTCTCAACGGCGATCAGATAGATTATGACCTCAGCAGCGGTGAAGGAATCCTTACAGGCCCGGCAACACGTCTGTCAATCGGCGAGAAGGGCGAAACTCTTTACGTTTACGGCGGAGAAATAAACGTTATCCCCTGGGAGCTTGCAGAGGAGCGCGGACTCGTAAAAGGCACTCCGCAGGATTACATGCTACAGTGGCGCAACGTCGCAATGACAACATGCGCGCTTGAACATCCGCATTACAGGCTTGAATCAAAGCAGATAACATTTATCCCGAACAGAAGAGTCGTCGCCAAAAAACCCCGCGTCTATCTCGGCAATACCTATCTTTTTACGTCCCCTCTTGATTACGTTGTACAGTTAAAGCGCAGGAAACTCGGCTACACTATGGCACCGTTCCTCAACAGGAGTGAGATACACGGCTCACGCGGAGGCATTACCGGGACTCTCGGCTGGGAAACAGGCTCGGCCTCTCTGGGATTCTCTTATTCGAGAAGCTCAGGGTTTGAATATATGCTTGAGGTTGAGCAGGAGTTAAACCGCGATTTTGCCATTCGTGTCGGCGTTGAGCATTCATGGGATGATGTGTGGAAGGAAAAAATCTGGCGGCCCTATGCTACTCTCATGTACAATCATAACGGCTGGGCGGCTCATTTGAACTGGACGCACAACGAATATATTTCCGACAAGAAAGACAGCTACTATCAGTACAAAGGAAGGCTTGACCGCAAGCCGGAGTTAATCGTGTGGGCACCGTGGTTCAGGAACTCAAAATATTCATGGTCGAGGGTTTTCGCGACAATCGGAAATTACGGTGAGACTATCTACAAGATGCCCGACAGAGGAGACGAAATGCGCTACGGACTCGGCATAAGGAATTACGCCGAAAGGAAAGCCGGAGACGTTGAGCTTTTCGCAAACACTGAAGGAGTCGTGCTGATGTATGACGGAACAGACCAGGAAATGCTGAGGAGTTTTATCGGTGCGCGGTATAAAATAGGCGTGTTCGAGCTTGGCACGGGCTACGAGAGGCAATACGCATGGGGCAGTAGCTCTATGTACTGGGACAAGTACAGCAACAGGCGCAGAATCCATCAGCGTGTAAGATTCCCGATCGGGCGGGAAGTGTATTTAGCGTTTCGCGGAAGCTATGACTTGTTCGAGTCGATGATTGACGAGACATATTACAGCGTCCAATGGGATACGGACTGCATGATATGGGATCTTCACTACAAGAATGACAGAACTAGGAACGGAAATGACTCTTTAGGGCTGACTATATCGCTGAAGGCGTTTCCGAGCAGGATGGCGGCGTTCGGGCAGAAAATTGAGGTTGACCCGTTCGACAGGCCGCTTGATATTCCGGATGATGACGGGAAAATTACCCAAGAAAGTTGGTATCAGCTGCAATGATTCACTTATGCTTTATTGACGGGAAATTTGTTGAGCCTGATGAGGCTGTATTGCCTATCTCAGACCTAATTATACAGCGCGGTGTAGGAGTGTTTGAGGCTTTTGCGTCATTCGGCGGGAAGTCCCTAATGCTTACGCCTCACATGGAGAGATTCATAGCCAGCGCGAAAAGCTCAGAGATCGCGAACATTCCCGATGTTGAGTACATGAAAAGCGTTGTCCGCGAGGGAATAGCCAGAGTCGGCCATGACGTGAGAATACGCACATTCCTGACAGGCGGCGACAGTTTCGACACGGAGAAAGGCTGCTTCCCTGAGCCTAGATTTTTCGTGATATTCGATGACGCGGGATTAATTTCGGAGGAAGACCGCGAGAAGGGAGTCATTCTTGAGCCTGTAACATTCGGCAGGGATAATCCTGATGTGAAGAGCGTGAATTACCGCGCCACATTCAAAATGCCGAAATACGCCTATGATATTCTCTACTGTCCCAACGGTGAAATCACAGAATGCGGACACAGCAATTTCTTCCTTGTCGTCAACAACAAAATCATCACCGCACCGCTATCACGAGTCCTCAAAGGAACAACACGCGGGGCGGTAATCGAGCTTGCGAAAAAGGAAGGCTATACGGTTGAGGAACGCTGTCCGCTCTGGTCAGAATTAACGGGAGCTTCTGAGGCATTTATCACAGGGAGCATGAAACTTGTAGTCCCGGCTGTGAAAATTGGAGGGATTACGATTTCTGACGGGAAAATGGGACAGGTTACGCGCCGAATATTTGAGCTTTACAGGAAATACATGGAGAACTGGTTAGAGTAGGGCAACACGACACCCCCTCCGCGACTCCTCTCTGCCCTCGCCTTTCGCAGGGTTGTCGACCCCACCCTGCCCTCCCCTTACGCAGGGGAGGCAAGACCTCTGGGACTCTCGTCCCCCCTGCCAAGGGGGGATACAGGGGGGTGAACCTGCCAAGAGGGGCGGGAAGATTGTAAAAGGCAACACCTCCGGGATATTAACGGCTCGGAGTAAGAACATAAAAATTTCAACAGGAGGAAAAATTTTCATGGAACAGATTCGCTCATTGTCGAAGTTAATCGAGGAAGCAACAAAGCTGTGCGCGGAAAAAGGACGCAAGCGCATATCCGTAGCCATGGCCGAGGATGCCGGACTCATCTCAGCAATCGAGGAAGCCCGCAAAATCGGACTCGTTGAGGCCACACTCGTAGGAAATCCCGAAAAGATCAAATCCTGCATAGCCGAAGCCGGAGCCGCCGAGACAAATTATCACATCATCCCCGAAATGAACGAGGCCGCCTGCGGAATCGTCGCCGTTACTGAAGTGTCGTCAAAGCGCGCTGACATCTACATGAAAGGCCAGCTTCATACAGACAACTTCCTGCGCGGAATGCTCAACAAAGAAGTCGGACTCCGTGTCGGCAAGAGGGCTATATCACACTGCTATTTCCACTCAATTCCCGGATATGACCGCGTTATATTTATCGCTGACGGCGCATTCAACATGTATCCCGATCTCAAGATGAAGGCCGACATCGTTCAGAACACCGTAAATTTCGCCCGTTCGCTTGGCGTTGAGCTGCCCAAAGTCGCCTGCCTCGCCGCCGTTGAGATGGTCAACCCTGATATGCCCTGCACGCTTGACGCAACAGCACTCGTACAGATGAACGCACGCGGACAGATAAAGAACTGCATTGTTGACGGGCCTCTCGCACTCGACAACGCTATAGACGAGGAAGCCGCCAAAATCAAGCACATCAAATCCCCTGTGGCCGGACATGCTGATGTACTTTTCGTGCCTCAGATTGAAGTCGGCAACGCACTGGCAAAGTCAATCAGCTTCTTCGCAAAGGGAAGCGAGACAGCCGGACTCATCATCGGAGCCGCCGCACCCGTAGTCCTCACAAGCCGAGCAGACTCACCGAGAGCAAAACTTCTCTCAATCGCCGGAGCCGTAATGCTCGCACATCATCAGGGATAATTTCATGAGATTCACGGCGGGGGACTCTCATGGGTCTCCCGTTTTTTGTACAGGCAACAAAGAAAGGATTTACCGTAATGAGAAAATTATTACAATGGCTGATACTAATTCTCGCGCTTCTTATCGCCGTATTAATCTGGCAGAAAGCTCCGCAGTCAGCAATATCAATGACAATCGCAATACTTATCGCCGTAACCGCAGTAACTTTCCTCCACAAAGCCCCCGACAACGAATTACTTTCAGCCGTCAAAAAACGCGACACTGACCCCGAATATATACAGGAATTAATCAGCGGCGGGGCAAACATCAATTTCCGCGACAATGACGGGCGCACACCGCTAATCACAGCCGCCTCGCGAACATCATCAATACATGCATTAAGCATACTGATTGACTCAGGCTCAGAGCTTGAAGCCCGCGACAATGACGGAAACACCGCACTAATCGCCGCCGCAATGCTCAACCCTGAGTCAGGAATCACAAACGCCCTCCTGAAATCCGGCGCGGACGTGAACGCAAAGAATGATGACGGAAATACAGCCCTCATGATGTCGGCCATGTTCAGCAGCAATCCTGAGACAGTACGGCTTCTTGTCGAGGCAAAATCAGACGTGAACGCGAAAAATAATGAGGGACTCACGGCTCTTCACAGGGCATCGAGGCCGGAATATGTCGCAATGCTCATCGCCTCAGGCGCGGACGTGAACGCAAAAGATCTCATGGGTCATACTCCGCTGATGAGCGCGGCTTTTGACGACAACCCCGAAATTCTCGCGGCCATGATAAATTCAGGGGCTGACGTGAATATTCAGGACAGGGAAGGAAATACCGCACTGATTTACGCGGCGGGGAAAAATCTCGCGGGGAACGTAAAAATCCTCATGAATTACGGCGCGGATATATCGCTGAGGAATATTGACGGGAAATCAGCTTTTGACTCGGCTCATTCTGAGGACGTGAAAAAACTTCTCGCCGGAAGATAATTTATTCAGGCCATGTGATACAATCATCAGAAATGCTTTTTACCTTTCTGCAGGAGGGATTGTTGCATGGCCGCTTTCAGGTTTATATTTTCCGCAGCACAGGTGATTCTTGACGCGCTGATATTTTATTTTTGCCTCTCTCTTTTCGGGATTGAAGCGTCATTCCAGATACGTGCGTCTCTTACAGGGATAGTAACAGCTTTCTACATATTCAGCTCAATGTACGGTTTCGAGAACTGGACATTCTGGGACGAAACAAAGCAGTGTATGAGATCGCTTCTCTATGCGTTTCTTGTCAGCATTATGTTTCTTTACGCGGAGAGGAACACTATACATTTCTTCAGGTTAATACTGGCTTTCGTGATGTTCCTGCCTCTGTGCCTTGCGGTGCGTTATGTCTTCAGGCGTATACTGTTCGGGCTGGGACTTCTTTCAACAAAAGTAATAATACTCGGAGCCGGGAACGCGGGCGAAATTTTTGCGCGGAATATAATCTCCTCGCCTTTCACTGTGCGGAAAGTTCTGGGATTTCTTGACGATGACGAATCCAAGCAGGGAAAAACAGTGTCAGGACTCCCGGTTCTCGGAAAGCTCTCCGATTTCGAGCGGATTCAGGCCAGTCTTCACGCGGACGAGGCAATAATAGCGATTCCGACGGCCTCAAGGCGCGAATTATCCGGGATGCTCAGCAGGGCGGAGGAGCTTGCCGGGAAAGTGCTGTACATTCCTGACATGTATATGCTCAATACTATGTCATCAGAGATGAGGAGCATTGGCGGAATGCCGATTATATCTGCCTCGCAGGGGCTTCTGAATCCCGTCAACAGATTCATTAAAGCGATAATAGACTATGCCGGGGGCTTCATTGCGCTGTGCCTTCTGTCGCCCTTCATGATTTATGTTGCGTGGAGAGTGAAGCGCGAGGACGGCGGAAGAGTATTTTTCCTCCACAAAAGAATCGGCCAGGACTTAAAGCCGTTCAATGTCTACAAATTTCGCACAATGGTTGAGAACGCAGAAGAGATTCTGCAGGAAATGCTTAAAGACGAAAACCTCCGGCGCGAGTTTGAGGAGGCATTCAAGTTCAAGGACGACAAGAGAATAACAAAGATCGGCCATGTACTTAGGCGCACGAGTCTTGACGAGCTTCCGCAGCTCTTCAACGTTCTGAGGGGGGAAATGTCGCTTGTAGGCCCGCGTCCTATTGTACAGAAGGAAATAGATCTTTACTACGGCTACAATACAGCCCGGCAGATATTCAGAATAAAGCCCGGCATGACGGGATATTGGCAAGTCTCCGGGCGCAATGACGTTGAGGACTACCAGCAGAGAATAGATTTCGACCTGTACTATATACACAACTGGAGCGTGTGGCTTGACATTATCATTATGACACGTACGGTGAACGAGGTCATTAACGGCTCAGGAGCGTATTGATACCCGCTAATCCATGATATAATCCTGTCTGTTATTAACAATCTTAAATTCTATCTTAACAGAAAGGATTTGACGCAATGAATTATGATTTTCGCTTTCATTTGCGGATGGTTTCGTGTGGCTGTCATCGTCTCATTACTCCCTATGGCCGCAATATTTTACGTTCACTCTGTGAGGAACAAGGGCGGGCGTTTTTTTATGGAGGAGTATCGGCATGATGGGAACGCTGATTTTCATTGCCGCCGCGTATGCTCTGTGCTTATGTTTCTCACCCGGTACGGCGTGTGCTGATGAAGTCCCTTCAAACGAATCTGATAAATCCCTCCGAAAAGATTACAGGTATAACATGAAGGACATCCTGAGACGCAAGAGCCGGATATATTTTTTCCTGAAACGCGCTTTTGACATAATTTCGTCGGGCATAGCACTTTTGCTTCTCTCGCCTGTGTTCTTGGCCGCGGCAATCGCTGTGAAACTTGAAGACGGCGGGCCTGTGTTCTACAGCGCGAAACGATGGGGGAAAGACCTAAAGCCGTTCAACATGCACAAGTTCCGCTCTATGAGGGTGAACGCTGAGTCAATGCTTGCAGAGCTTCTCAAAGACAGCGAGCAGACCGGGCACGCATTCAAGATAAAGGATGACCCGCGTATTACCCGTGTCGGAAAATTCATCAGGAAATACAGCATTGACGAGCTTCCGCAGCTGTGGAATATTTTTGTGGGCGATATGTCCGTTGTAGGCCCCCGGCCTATTATGACAGTCGACACAGAAATGATTGACGATTACGACAGGCAGCGATGGCTTGTCCGCCCGGGGCTTACGTGCTATTGGCAGATCTCAGGAAGAGCGGACGTAAAGTGGGCGCAGTGGATTGAAATGGATCTTGATTATATCGAGAAAATGAGCCTCACTGAGGATTTCATGATGATACTGAAAACTTTTCCCGTTGTATTCAGGGCGCAGGGAGCATATTAGGCAGTACGCCTCAGAATTGTACGCCTGAAAATATACTGAGAAGGGAATCTGACAAATGCAAACATCTTCCGCCATTAACGCGGGGAAACGCAACGTACTTCTTGTAACACTGTACGAAAATTTTAATTATGGCAATGTCCTTCAGAGATACGCCCTGACACGGACTCTTGAGAGCTTTGGATTTGAGGTAACGCACCTTTGCGGGGATCAGCCTTCAAAGCTCGAAAAGGTCATGGCAAACATCAAGCTGCCGATAAAATATATTCTCGCGCTTCTTGGTTCGGAGAAATTCCGCAGACAGTTCCAGCAAAGAAAACGGGAAAAACGCTTCAAGGCGTTTCAGGACAAGTTTACGGCGGAGAAAATATGTCTGTCATTCCGCGAAGCACTCAGCGCGGACAAATCGCAATGGAGCGAATACTATTGCGCCGTAACAGGAAGCGACCAGGTGTGGCACAACTGGCACAGGACTCCCGAAGAGCTGAGATATTACTACCTTGAGTTTGTCCCGCCGGAAAAGCGAGTCTGCTACGCTCCGAGTTTCGGATTCTCGCGCTTCCCGGAGCAGGACATAGAGCTTCACCGCAGGGGGCTTCAGGGATTCAGCCGACTCTCATGCCGTGAAGAGGAAATGCGGCCATTGATACGCGCCCTCACAGGGCAGGAGGCAGAATTAGTGCTTGACCCGACATTGCTTTTGTCCCCGGAGCAGTGGCGGGAAGTCGCCCAAAAGCCAAAATACCCCGTGCCGGAACGCTATGTAGTCTGCTACTTTCTCGGACAAATCACGCCGGAATACCAGCAGGCGATTCATGACATGGCCGGAGGGCTTCCCGTCATAAACATTCATGATATTGACACAGATTATTACATTACGCATCCAGGCGAGTTCGTGTATATGATTGACCGTGCCGATTTTGTAGTTACTGACTCTTTTCACGGGACTGCGTTCTCTGTGAACTTGGGCAAAAACTTCATGGCGTTCAGGCGGAAACAGAAAAATATGGAGGACATGTTCGGCAGGATTGAGAGCATTCTCACAAACACGGGGCTGATGAATCATGTTTACGAGTCCGGCATGGATTCGCGGCCTGAAATGCCCGACTCGGTCTCTGTGCGTGAAAAGCTGGGTACAATGCGCGAAAAGTCGCTGAAATATCTGCGTGAGTGCCTGAAAGTTTAGGGTGAAAAGAAAATCCCCCTTCACTCAGGCGGGAGGGGGGAAAATCATCACTTGCAGGGCGAATATCCGCAGCTGAAGCAGTACTCGCACCCCGAAATCATTTCAAGAGGAGAGCCGCACTCCGGGCACTTCAGCGATGCTTCTGTCATTTTTACCTCAGTAACCTTCCTGTCTATGAGCTTGTTCAGCAACAACGCAACCGCGTCAGGAATCGAGCGCGCTACATAGTACTCATCACAGTCAAGCATCCAATACTCTTTGCCCGAAAGCCCTCGCAGAGTGTCAATGAAATCCTCAAGCCTGCACCCGGAGCGGAGGCCGATTGAAATCACGCGGGATAATGCCTCAGTCATAGCTCTCATTTCTGAGCCTGACTTGCCCACGTTTATGAATATCTCGAACGGGTCTTTTCCGTCAAGATTCAGTGTGATATACATGCTTCCCCACGGCGTTATGTCCTTTATCGTTTTCCCGAACACTATCGGCGCAGGGCGAGCCTTCACGCGGGTTTGCCTCTCTTCAGGCTCAGGAATGGGATTGCTGTCATCGTCTTTCCTGACTTCTATCGGCTGGAATGACCGCGAGCCGTCCCGGTATATCGTTATTCCCTTGCAGCCCATCGCGTAGCAGTCCTCGTACACCCGCCGGACATCTTCAACCGTCGCGGAGTTCGGGAGATTCACCGTCTTGCTTATGCCGCTGTCAACAAACTGCGCGAATATCCCCGTAACATTCACATGCTGCTGCGTGTCTATGTCGTAGGCCGTAACATATGCAGGGTCAGCGATATGGCCGCCCGTTGAACGGTATTCGGCTTTAAGCTCAGGGGTAAGCAGCTTGTGCCAGAACTCGCGATCCTCAAAGCCGCTTCCGTCAGTCTTCATGATACGGCGATTCCATGACCACGCAAAATTAGGCTCAATCCCGGAGCTTGTATCAAGTAGCATTGATATTGATCCTGTCGGGGCGATTGAAAGCCGGCGGCTGTTACGCATGTTTCCCCGAAAGAGATTCGACAGGATAAATTTTGCGTCCTCAAAGTCGAATTGCTCAAGCGTATTCAGGAGCGTAACGGGGATTTTTCCCGCGTCCCTCATTCCGCGTATCATCGCTCTGTACTCGCCGTTCGTCTCTGGCATTTTCACGTCAGCAAACAATTCACTCACAAGCCTGTGCTCAGGGAACGGATTTTTACCCGCGTCAGTAGTGATTTGAATCGTCGCGCTTAGGGCAGAACGCGCCATTGTAGCACCGATTTTCTTGCAGAACGCGCCGAAACGGTCAGACCCGTACGCAATCCCCCGCATAATTGAAGCGTCCGCAAGTCCCATTATGCCGAGGCCAACAGGGCGGATTGATTTCGTCCTTACGCCGATTTTCTCCAAGGGGTACGAGCAAGCGTCAATCACTAAATCAAGATAGTACACTGACCTGAAGACCTGTGCGCTGAAGCGTTCCCAGTCAAATTTGCGGTCATCGTTCACGAACATTTCAGCGTTGATTGAGCCGAGATTGCAGCTCGTGAAATTCGGCAAAGGCTGTTCACCGCAGGGATTTGTCGCTTCTATCTCCCATTCAGAGCCGCCGAGCTTGAGAAGGTTGTCCTGCCTCGCCCTGTCAATGAAGAAAACTCCGGGGTCTCCGCGCTTCCATGCCGACTCGCAGATGTGATTCAGGAGGTCTTTTGCTTTGATGGTTCGGACTGTGCTGCCGTCTGCGCGTGAATGAAGGTCAAAATCGCCGTCATCCTCTGCCGCCTTCATGAGCTTGTCGGAAACGGCAACCGAAATGTTGAAGTACGACAATTTCCCGTCTTCTGTCTTGCAGTCTATGAAGTCGAAAATGTCGGGGTGATCGTCGAAAAGCATTCCCATCAATGCCGCCCGGCGTTTTCCTCCCTGAACGACAACCGCGCCCATTGTGTTCCATGTCTCCATGAATGACACAGGCCCCGATGCTTTTCCGCCTGTACCCCCGGCAATCTCTGAGCTTTGCTCCCGGAGGTGTCCGAAATTCCCGCCGACTCCCCCGCCGAATTTGCTGATTATGCTGGCGTTCTTCACGGAGTCAAATATTCCCTCTATGCTGTCTGGGACGCTTATCACGAAACACGCAAATAATTGCTGATTCTTTGTCCGCGATTCGTATAGCTTCCTGTAGTCGTCAAATGTCATGTCATCGGGACTCTTGTAGATTATTTCGGCGTATTCAGGAATCACCGTCAGCCCTGCCGCCGCGCTGAAAAGGCACGGAGAGTTGAACAGGAAACGGCGGTTGAGTATGTCGTCAGCAATATTAGTCTCAACGGTGCGAATCCAGCCTGCATTGTCGGAATAATTCACTTCCGCGCTTGCCACTGTCCTAGAAACTCGCCGGGCGAACTCCTCGAAACTGTTTTCCTTCCTGAGCGACTTTTTTTCAGCGTCATATCTCTGCACAAAATAACGCTGCTCCAATAGCCACATTGCATTGTCAGAAAGCCGCGGGCCTCCGTTAGGCTCAAGACTCCCCGCTGAAATTTCCGCGTTGAAATAATCCTTTATGTTCTGTCTGCCCATTTTGATGTTGTACTAGTTCCCTTTCCCGCAAAAAAATGCCCCCGGACCCTCGATTCTGAGAGTCTGAGGGCATTCAAGCGTGATATATATGTTATGTATGTTGATGGCTACTTGCTGAATTTCTGGTATATGCCTACCAGTTTCGCGAAAAGTCCGTTTTTCGGGTCAATCTTTGCATTTGCGAACTCAAAGCGGAATGTCTCTACGTCCTCTGCCCTGAATGAGAATGACGGCACGGAAAATTCTGCTCTCAGAACGTCCATAACTGACTCGGCAATCTCGCTGTACCCGAAAATTTTTGCCATAGGAAGAAGCATAGCGAACACGCCGTTTTCGTCATCCATGAGCCAATCCCGGATACCCGCAAAATCAATCCAGAATGCCGAGATTCCCGACTCGTTCATGAGATCCCGCAGTGCCGGATTTATTTCAGGCGTTCCCGCAAGGCTTGAGAGTTCCGCAAAGTTTATGCCGAGAGTCTCGCCTTTGTCCTGAACGAGGCATGACACCGGGCTTATTGACGGGTCAAGCTGTAATATTCCTTCCTGTGCTTTCTTGAAGTGCGGAGTTTTCGCGAGGAGGGAGAATATTTTACCCGCCGCGCCCTTTGCGCCTGTCTGAGAAATATACGTTGCGGGAATTTTCATGCCCTCATAAGTTACGCTGTCTCCGACCGTGAGCGAGAAAGGCCCGGTGAAAAGGGACGTGAAATCATCCTCAGAGATTCCGAACCTCACGCGCATTTGCCTGACGATTTCCTTCCATAAGTTTGCGCCGTCTTGGGTTGCGTCCTTAATGGCCGACAGTGTAATATACCCGCTCACAGCCATTAACGGACTCTTTGTCCCGACTACAGTCATGTGCGAGCCTTTGACGGATGGAACCGCAGTCCGTTTCGCTGCATATTCCTTCTTCACTGCCTCGATAAGATTGAAAGTAAAAGACATCATGAACTTGTCCGGCTTGCTCGTGAATCCCATCTCGAAAACAAGCGGCTTGTCGAATAATTCTGCAACCTTGTCCGCAGACGCTAAAGAGTTGTCAGTGTCGAGCTTGTCAACAACGTTATAATCCGCGTGGACATAGAGAAAATTTTTGTCCGTGAATTTCCGCGTTACTTTGCTGAAAAGTCCTGCGCCGGAATCTTTCAGGGTATTGCAGGCGGTCTCAAGCTCATTTTCTGACATTGAGACGAGAATAATATCCCCGTCGGCTTTCACGAACAATTCATTATCGACCTGGTAAACATTTCCGGGAAGTTTCTCGGCCTTTATTATAGTCTGCGCTATGGCTGTTATAGGATTGTCGTTGCCGAGTATGATTTTCGCGAAGTCTGAGTCCTCCGCTGTTCCGTCAGCAATTTTCCTCACGCTTGACGATATTGACTCGTCAGCAGTAAAAGCCATCTGGAAAAACGGAGCCTGCTTTTTGTCCGGGTCATATGCTCCTGCGATAATGGCGGCTGACTTTAACGGGGTCTTTTCGGCAAATGCGCGGAAAAACTCAATCCCGGCCATAATGTCGTTCGAGTCTTTCGATTTCAGTACCAGCGGCATGAAGATGTTTATATTGTCCTCAGACGCAAGCCACCGCATGAATGAGCCTGTGTCATCAAGTTTCAGGACGAAATACACGGACTCTTCCGGGCGCGGTATAAGTGCGTTTTCTGGCAGGGCTGAAGTTTCCTGCGGGGCTGTCGCTTCCTGAAACTGCCTGAGCTTTTCGGGAATGAAGTCTCCGAGACTCAATGCTGACGATATACCAGCGGTAACCATGACCGAAATCACAGCGGCGAGCAAAATCCTGCGAATTTTCATGTGAATTATTCCTCCTTCGGGCGATAAAAATACCCCCCTGACGTTACAGCAGGAGGGCATGACAAATTAAGCCTTGTACGCCGTGTAAATCTCAAGGAACGGGGCGACCTTCAGCGACGCTCCTCCGACTAATGCGCCGTCAATGTCGGGCTGTGAGAGAAGCTCTTTCGCGTTATTGCCTTTGACGCTTCCGCCGTAGAGTATTACTGCTTTGGGCTGTCCGATTAATTCCCGGCTCCATTTGCAGACTTCCTCAGCCTGCGCGGGCGTGGCGGTCTTTCCTGTGCCGATTGCCCAGACGGGTTCATATGCGTAGATGATTTTTGCGGTCTCAGCGGGCGTTAGTCCTGCAATTGCGCTCTTAATCTGCCGCTCCATAACGCTGAACGTATTTCCCGACTCGCGCTCCTCTAATGTTTCACCGTAGCAGAAAACGGGAATCATTCCCGCGTCAAGCACGGCTTTAACTTTCTTTGCGATGAGGTCATCAGACTCGCCGAAAATGTGCCTGCGTTCGCTGTGTCCGATGATGATATGAGTAACGCCGTACTCCTTCAGCATAGGGATGGAAATTTCCCCGGTGAATGCGCCTTTTGCCTCGTAGTAGACATTCTGCGCGCCGAAAACTATTCCGCACTCTTTTGCGCCTTTCGACAGAGGCCACAATGACGTGAACGGGGCGAATATTCCCACTTCGAGATCGTCAGCCTTCACCGCCTTGTACGCCGCGGGGAACTCCTCAAAGAATTTCTCTGTCTCGGAGTAGGTGTTGTTCATTTTCCAGTTGCCGTAGAGATAAATTTTCTTGCTCATGATTTGCGCTCCTTATACCCTGAAAGGCTCCATGCCGGGAAGTTTCTTGCCCTCGCAGTATTCGAGGCTTGCCCCTCCGCCTGTTGAGACGTGTGAAACTTTGTCGGCAACCTTGAACTGACGCACCGCGCTGGCCGTGTCTCCTCCGCCGATTACGCTTATTGTGCCGTGCTTCTGCGTCATTTCCGCGACTGCCTCGGCGAGTTTCTTTGTGCCTTCCGCGAATTTCGGATCCTCAAAGACTCCCATAGGCCCGTTCCACAGGATAGACTTTGCGCCGTCAAGAGCCGCTACAAAGCATTTCACGGTCTCCGGGCCGATGTCGAGTCCCATTTTGTCGGCGGGCATGTTGTCGCTTGATACTGTCTCGGTGTCGCTTGCGTCAATCGCTGAAGCTACTACGCTGTCAACAGGAAGCAATATTTTCACGCCCATGTCGGCGGCTTTCTTGAGTGTGTCTTTTGCGAAGTCGAGACGCTCAGAATCACACAGTGATTTTCCGATCTCTTTTCCCTGCGCTTTGAGGAAGGTATAAGCCATTCCCCCGCCGATGAGAATCGTTGTGGCCTTGTCGAGGAGGTTGCCTACGATGTCGATTTTGTCCGAGACTTTAGCACCGCCCAGAATCAGCACATAGGGCTTTGCGGGATTCTCGCTGACAGCTCCGAGCATGTCGCCCTCACGCATGAGGAGATCCCCGGCGAAAGCTGCCTTCACGAACGGGATAACGCCGCATGTTGAGCAGTCCGCCCTGTGGCTTGCGCTGAAAGCGTCCATCACGAAAACGTCAAAGGGAGCGGCCATCTTGCGGGAAAATTCCTCGTCATTCTTCTGCTCTTCAGGGTGATAGCGTGAGTTCTCAAGCAGGACAATCTCGCCGGGCTTGAGCGCGTCAACGGCCTTTGCTACCTTGTCGCCTACACAGTCATCAACAAAAACGACCTTCAGCCCGTATGCTTTCTCTACGTCCGGGACAATCTGAGACAGTGAGAACGCCGGATCTACTTTTCCCTTTGGCCTGCCGAAATGGGAGACTAACGCGACTTTTGCGCCTGCGTCAAGAAGTTTCTTCAGGGTGCTTTTGTGGGCTAATATGCGGGCGTTGTCCGTAACTTTTCCGTTCTTGAAGGGTACGTTGAAATCAACGCGCATAAGGACTTTTTTCCCCGCTACATCTGAAGGGGTGAAAGTTTTCAGCTTCATGAGTCTTAATCCTCCGTATAAAATTTTGTCTGTGGATTTGAATTTATCTGCCCGATATTTTACAGCAAAATTTTCCCATGAATTTGGATTGCGGATTGTAAGACCGCTGACAATCAGCCCTCAATAAAATTTTTGATTTTCTTCCAGCGGTAATTAACTGTGCTTTTGCTGACAGGGGGATTCAACATGCCGCCTAACTCTTCAAGCGATATGTCGGGATTTTCGAGTCTCAGTCTCAGAAGGCCGCGCAAATTTTCCGGGAGCGCGTCAATTTTTCCTGACGATAAAATTCTCTCGGCAATCTTTCTTTGTTCGTGTGCTGCCTTCACTGACCGGGCAATGTTGGCGGTGTCGTAATTCCGTGCGAGGTTGGCTTTGTTTCTTGCTGACCGAATCAGACTCCTTCCCTCAAAATCGAGCGCACCCGACTCCATTCCTGCGTTGTATAGAAACGTCATGATGTCGTCATGATTTCGGAGGGTAAATTCATTTCTGTGTTCGCTCCAAGCGAGTCCAGTTTTTGCGAGAATGCCCCGCGTTATGTGCGAGAGTTCAGCGTCAGAAATAATCAGCGTCAAATAGTAGCCTGATTTCGGGAAATATAGCCCTCCTGTGCTGCCCCATAGACCTTTGAGCCACGGCCATATTAACGCGGAATTTTGCGGAGGTGCTGTGCGTATTGCGGGGATGACGGTGAAATTCACGGAGGCTTTTCGGTTCGGGCGTGTAATCATGGAAATGTTGAGCGTAAATTTCTCTGAGTAAGACGTGAGAGGCCACAAGGGGAATTTTCCCGGCCCTGTGAGTCTGCGTGCCGCCCTGAGCCTGTTTGTCGTGAATGACGTGTGAGTCCGTCTCATTCCCGCGAGAAGCCCGGAAGTTTCTGCGTCTGCGAATGTGCGAGATTTCACGGGAGAAGTGAGCCACTCATCCCAGATTTTCGAGAGCCATAAATCTTTGTCCATGTCATGCGGGATTGAAGCCCTCTGCTTGTGCCTCGTCAACAGTTTTGCGGAACCTGTCGCCTTTTGCCGGAATTATGCGCGTATTTTTGTAGCCGTCATTGCCGGGAACGTAATATATCCGCCTGCCGTCATCATAGACTTTGCATTTTACATACGGGAAATTTGCGAACGGGAAATTTTCTTTTGACCCCGCCCCGAAATTTTGCAGAATGTGCCGCGCCTTTTCGCTTACGTTATGAGATGTTATGCACAATGCGCTGACGTTATACTTTGGGTTGTACATCTTGTAGTGTACCGCCCTTCCTATGAGGGTATACGCGGCGTTGTGGTTCACGTCCCTTGCGGCCTCTGTAGTTACGGCTAAGATTTGCCCTTGCCTGCTGCATATTATGCGCTTGTCGTCCTCGTAGCGGACATTCCAGCCCCTGCGCTCGTAAAGGTAGCCGATGTAGAAATTATAGCGATCATTGACTCCCATTGCCCCGTGAGCGTGAATATACCTGTTCCAGAATCCCGCCTCATCAGGCCCGCCCGTGTTGTCTGCGTATTCAGTCTCAATGATAAAATCCTGCGCCGGGTAAAGCACCGGGATATTCTGCGGCTGTGCTGTCTGTGCTTTTTGCGGACTGGGTTCGGGACGCTCTGCAATCTTTTTCCGTAATGACTCGTTGTCTGCCTGCAATCTTTCTTTTTCTGACTGAAGCGACTCATTATCTGCCTGCAATAAATTTTTTTCCGACATCAGCGACTCTTTCTCAGCCCTCAAAGCCTCATTCATTCCGCGTAATGTCTCGTTCGTTGCTCTCAGCCTGATTCTTTCGGTCTCAGCGCGTGTATATTCCCCGTAAAGCTCATCAATATTCCGGTGAAGCCTCTGCAATTCTTCTCTTGTCATTTCTCTGTCTCCCTAAAAAAATTCCCCCCGGCGTGAAATTTCCCGGAGGGGTTTACGTGAGATTATTACGCGATAAAGCTGACTCTCTTCTTTGTCCTGGCATTTTCCCTCATCAGCGGCGCGTCAGTTTCTTCATGGCCGTTATTCTTCTCTTGAGACTTCACGAAAGAGTCGCCCGGATTATTCCTGCGCTGCCCTTCGCGTTCGTCATTCTCGGTTTTTCGGTGGACTCTCTGCATTTCGGCGGCGGCATCGCTGGCCTGTACTCTTTGCACCTGCCTTATTCCCTCGCGGACTATCTCCTGAGTCTGTCCTGTGTCCTGAGCGGCGGCTAGTGCGTTCGGGGCGTGATGGGTCATTGCCTCGACATTCATATTTGACATTATCATGCTTACGGGCTGCATAATTTATCCCCCTCCGAGTTTCCCGGCCATGTAATCATACGGCACTAATGCTATTGTCCTGTTCTCATCGTCAGCAATGAAGGCCGTGTACTTGCAGACCTCATGAACGATATACGTCAATCCCCTGACTGTTACGACCGCGCCGGGGTAGCATATATCCTTCACGCGGACTATTCCCTTGTCGCGGACTAGGGCTATTTGTTCCTCAAGCGCGTCAAGCTCTTTCTGCATTCCTGCCCTTGCTGCCTGAAGCTGAAATTTCATTTTCGTCAAGTCCATCATCATGGCGCGTTTTTTGTCGTCAAGTTTTCCGGCGGCCTCAAGTTTTTTCAGCAGTATCATATTTGGCTCTAAGCGTTCGAGATTCTCATCACAGCGTTTTATTTCGGTTGAGAATATTTTTCGCCTCTCTAACTGTTCCGGGGGGAGTCCTACAACGACTTCCGTTTTTGTTCCCATTTCAGAGCCGAGAACGTTGCAGGCTACCTCTAATCCGGCCTCGATTCTTCCTCCTGCTATCTGGGAATGCTTGCCGCTTCCGAGAGCCATTACAGCCGTCTGCGCGTAAAGCCTGCTGTGAAGTATTGCGTTTTTGACGAGGATTGTTCCTCCGCTGCGTATTGTTGCCTGATCGCCGAAACTGAGCGAAATATCGCCGTTAGCCCGGACTGTTCCGCGTCCCATTCCCCGGACTCCGCCCTGAATGACTATAACGCCCTGGCTGTCGATATCTGCGCCTTCTACAGGGCCGTTTACTGTGATATTGCCCTGCGCTACAACGTGGAAGCCGTCCCGGACAGCCCCGGTGATTTTCACAGCCCCGGTGAAGTCAATGCTCCCTATCGCGAAATCTATATCCTGATGAATGTCAAGCTCAGGGAGGACAACGAGCCGCCCGCGTTCATTCTTTAGCTGGCCTTCTGCGGTTGCGATAAGGACGAGGGGATTCGTTTCGTCGCGCTTGAGTCCCTCGCCGAACGAGAAATCTACATTTTTGACAGCCTTAGCTTTTGCTACATTCCCGGTAACGTCGACTCCGTTTTTGCCGTTGACTAAAGGATGCTTTACGGCGATTTCCTGCCCCGGGTGAACCGTAACGATTGTGCTGCGGCTCCAAAAGTCTATCTTCTCATCATCACGGACATCAAAAGGCTTGTCGGGGTCTTTGATGAGTTCTATTTCTGCGTCTCTGCCCTCAATCGGCGGTGTTCCTGTGGCGACTATTACGGCCTCATTCTTGAGTTTCCGCGCTAACAACGACTGTATAGCCTCATCGCTGACTCCTACTTTCACGCCGTGTGCTGTGAGACTCTGTTTCACCTCGTCAACAGTCGGCCAAGGCTTTGTGAAAAACGGCGGCTCAATCGCTACGGAGGCATTCATTTTGTCTTTGTCTAGGGTTACGAGAATTTTTGCGTTTTTCTCAAGCGACTCGCTCCGTCCGCAGATCTTGCACATTGCCTTGTCTTTAATGAATTTCCGCACGGCTTTGAAGTCATAGCGGGCAATCCCCCATTCTTTGAGGAAGGCGTACAAATCATTCTCGTTGAAATTTTCCGGCTTCCAGCATGACAGATATATTCCGTCCTCGTGAGCTTCAAGAAAGAAATTATCCTTGTCTAACAAAAATCTCACCCCCTCTACATTTCGTTGAGCTTCCTGCGTAAAATCGTGCGGAGCATTGCCAGCCCCTTCCCGTGAATCTGAGACACCCGGCTTTCTGACACTCCCATAACCGCGCCGATCTCCTTCAGCGTGAGTCCCTCGTAGTAATACAGACTCAGCATCTGCCGCTCACGTTCGGGGAGTTCCGCTAGTGCCTCGGCTAACTGCTGCTTTTCGCTCTCATCGTCGAGTCTGTCCTCGGCTGTCTCGCGGTCGTCCGCAAGAGTCGCGCCCGTGTCAACATCACCGTCATCAAGCGGCGTTGTGTCGTCAAGAGATGTGATATATCCGCGTGAGGCAAGGTCTTGAATCTCGTAGTACTCATCCTCGGAGACTCCCATTTCGGCCATGATGAGCGAGTCATTCATTTCGCCTTTGTCGCGCAAAACTTTCTCCATTGCGCGGTTGAACTTCTGCACTTTCTCGCGGCCTGTGCGTGAAAACCAGTCGCATTTTCTCAGCTCGTCAAGAATCGCGCCGCGTATCCGGGGGATTGCGTATGTCTGAAAAACGTAGCCCTTTGACGGGTCGAATTTCTCTACCGCGTCCATAAGCCCGAATACCCCGAACGATATTATGTCCTCATAGTCGAGTCCCTGCGGAGGAGTTACGGCCATTCTTCCGACAACATACTTTATCAGCGGCAAATACTGCATGATTAACTCATCGCGCCCCTGCCCGGTGCCGGTATATTTCTGCCACAAGGCTTTTTCTTGTGCTGTCGTCATCCCATTAAATTTCGCTGACTCCTTTCCCAAGAGTCTTTACCTTCAGCATCCAGTTGCTTGTGGAAAATTCTATAGTCCGTCCCTTGTTGCCGCCTGTGTCTGACGCAATGAGGGCGATACCCATCCGGGCGAGTCGTTTCTTTGTCTCTGATACGTTCTTTGCGCCGACTGTGAGAAATTCCGCGCTTGCTCCCGGAAGTGAGAACATCTGCGCGCCTCCTGCGATTTTCGCCTTTATGCGGGGGCGTGTGGCTCCTTTCTTGAGCATTTCTTCAATGATTGCCGGGACTGCTGTATCCGCGAACTTTCCGACTTTTTCCGAACCGTGAAGGCCGCGGCTGTCAGGCAGCATTATGTGAGCCATTCCCGCGACTTTCGCGAACGAGTCATAGACTACAAGCCCGATACATGAACCTAGTCCGAGCGTGATTAACTTTACGGGGGCTGATACAACCATCAAATCAGCCATTCCCAAAACTATACTGCTTTCAGCCATCAAACCACCTTCAGCTTTCTCAGTAAAAGCTCCAATGAATCCGGGTCAGGTATCAGGATTATATGACCCGAAATTTTATGCCCTTCCTCTAATCCCTCGACTTTCAGCTCAGTGTTCACAAGTAAAGCAGTCTCGCCCATCTGCCCGTATATTGACGCAACGACATCAAGAATTGAGCTTAACATGTCATGAGCAACGCCGGGGACGCTTATTTGATGCTGAGTCCCTAACAGCATATTTATCGCGTTGAGGAATGATGACAGGACTATATTTCCGACCTCACTTAATGCGCTGTCGGTCATCTCCTGCGGGACTTCCCCGGCCGGAATGAACGTCCCGAACTGCTGTTTGAGGAGCAATTCAACCATCAACTGCGCGTCCTCTTCCGGCTGAATGAATATCAAACTGCACTGAAAACCGCCCGTAGACCGAACGAACACAGCCCCTACAATCTGCAATGGATCTCCGTAATGTTCGCCAAGCTCGTATATTGAGACAAGCTCCGTTTTCGGCACGTCCATATGAATCATGCGCGACAATAATCCGCTGAGGGCTGTTGCGGCGTTTCCTGTGCCGATGTTGCCGACCTCGCGAATCGCGTCAAGCTGTCTTTCGGTGAATGAAACAATGTCAGGCATTATTATTGCACCTCACATATTAGCCCTTTGTCGAGTAGAACGAGGCAACGTCAAGAATCAGTGCTACATTTCCATCACCGAGAATTGTACCGCCCGTAATGCCGTCAATTTTCGACAGGAAGCGACCCAATGACTTTATGACTATTTCCTGCTGGCCGATTAATTCCGAGACAATGAAGCCGATTTTGTTTTTGCCGATTTTCACCACGACAACGGGATATTCGTTGCGGTCATGCTCTACTCCTTCAGAGCCGAGAATATCGCCGAGAATGTTCAGCGACAGCACTTCACCGCGCAATAACGTTGTAGGCTCGCCGTGAACTGTCTTTATGTCATCGCGCCTGACCATTATTGTTTCTTCTACGTTTTCGAGGGAGATTGCGTAAGTTTCTTTTCCGACTTTGATTAACAGCGACAGGACTATAGCGAGAGTCAGCGGCAGGCGAATATATACGTGTGTTCCCTCGTTCTTTTTGCTGGCAAGGTCAAACTGTCCGCCGAGAGCCTCGACTTTCGTTTTCACCGCGTCCATTCCCACACCGCGCCCGGAAAGGTCTGTTATCTGCTTGGCCATGCTGAAGCCGGGCAGTAACACAAGCTGCTGTGCTTCCTCGTCCGACATTATTGCGGCTCTGTCCTCAGTGATGACTCCGCGCTCTATGGCTTTCTGCTTCACTTTGTCGGGGTCAATTCCGGCTCCGTCGTCTGACACCTCAATAACGACTCCGCTTCCCTCCTGATATGCGGCAATTTTGAGCGTACCTTTCTCCGGCTTGCCCAATGCTTTGCGCTCATCGGGATGTTCGATTCCGTGATCCATTGAGTTACGGATTAAGTGAACCATAGGGTCGCCGATTTCGTCAATGACAGTGCGGTCTAATTCTGTGTCTTCTCCCTCAAGCACTAATTCAACGTTTTTGTTGAGGGTCTTGCACAGGTCGCGGATTAGGCGCGGGAATCTGTCGAACGTGAAACTCACAGGCACCATACGCAATTTCGTAACAAGCTCCTGAATGTCGCCTGAAATCCTGCCTAACTGGGACAAAGTATCATCAAACTGTCTCAATCTTGCTTCCTGAACAAGCCGCTCGATTCTTGCGCGTGAGATGACTAACTCGCCTACAAGATTCATCAGCTTGTCGAGCCTGCCAATGTCGACTCTTACGGTCTGGCTTCCCTTCTTGGCTGTGTCTTTCTTTGCGGGAGTCGGTGCTGATGCCTGAGCGGGTGCGGGTGCGGGTGCTGACGGTGCCGGGGCTGGAGCGGGAGTCGGTGCTGATGCCTGAGCGGGTGCGGGCGCGGGTGCTGACGGTGCCGGGGCGGGTGCGGAGGCTTCAGCTTTGACCTCTGTAACTTCCGCTGACTGAACATCGCCGATCTTCTCTATCGCGGCTTTAACTTCCTCAGCAGGCGCGGGAGTCGCTACGTAAACATTGAAGTCAAACTCAAACTCTTCTTTCTCAAGCGCGTCTGTGGGAGGCTCTGCGCGGAAAATTTCGCCCATCTCTTCAAGCCTGTTGACTACCATATACGCCCGGGCAGCTTTGAGAAGACAGCTCTGACTCAGCGTTACATGTACGTTATATGCGTTTGAGCCTTCAGCGTTTGCCTTCTTTGCCCATTCTGAGTCCTGAGACGATACCATTGTCCCGCCGTTGTCAGCAGGAGCAGGAGCCGCGGCAGATGCTACGGGAGCAGGCGCAGGGCCTTCGTTCCTCAAATCGTGAACCATCCCGGAGACATCTATATGCGCGTCATTGCCGCCTCCCCTGATTGCGTCGGCCATTTCCTGCAATGTGTCGAGTCCCTGAAATAGCCTGTTCATGTCGGCCTCAGTAAGCGGGCGCGTTCCCTTCCTCGCAGCGTCTAACCTGTCTTCCATCGCGTGAGTAAGGCCCATCATGTTCGTGAAGCCCATTGTCCCGGCCATGCCCTTTAACGTATGAGCGGCGCGGAAAATCTCGTTTATCACGTCCATGTCGGTCATATTCTTTTCGAGGGCGAGAAGCAAATCATCTAATTTCTGTACGTTGTCGTCAGTCTCATCGAGGAAAGCTCCCAAGTACTGACTCATATCCATATCTGACAAAGTAAATATTTCCCCCTTCGGTTACCCTTTAACGATTCTCACCATAGCGTCAGGAATTTCATCAAGCGGCAGAATCTCATCAACTATTCCCGCGTCAACAGCGGCTTTCGGCATTCCGTAGACAACGCATGTCTTCTGACTCTCGGCAATGACATACGCGCCCCGCTTTTTGAGGGCTATTGCGCCGTCCGTGCCGTCTCTGCCCATTCCCGTAAGTATAACGCAGAGGACATTTCCGGCGTATTCGTCAGCAAGACTCAGGAACATTATATTTGCCGCAGGTTTGACCGAAAGCACCGGGGGAGCGTCCGACAGTGAACACACCGCCGTGCCCTGCCTGCGCTTTATGACGAGATGACTTCCGCCCGGAGCGATTACAGCACGGCCAGGCTTTAGCGTGAGTCCCTCGAAACCTTCAACAACTTCAATCTGCGAGGCCTCATTGAGCCGCTTGGCGAATGACCCGGTGAACTCCTTGGGCATGTGCTGTGTTATGACGATAGGGACGGGAAATTTTTTCGGGAGTTTCGGCATCAGCTCGCTTAACGCCATAGGGCCGCCTGTTGATGAGGCAATCGCTACAATGTCGTAACGCCCTGTTCCCATCATGGGAGGCATCATCCTGCGGAAATCTGTTGCGGGCGCAAGCGGCTTCAGCGGCGCGGCGAATGTTCCTGCGCGTCTCACTTTCGCGGTGCTTGCGGCTATAACCTTGTCGATAATGTCCCGGCCTATCTCTTTGATGTTCAGCGATATAGACCCGGACGGCTTCCCGATAAAGTCAACACAGCCCAGCGCAAGAGCCTTCAATGTAGTCTCGGCTCCTTCCTGAGTCATAGTGCTTACCATAATTACGGGGATAGGGTTAGTCTTCATTATTTCCTCAAGTGCTTTCAGGCCGTCCATGTTGGGCATTTCTACGTCCATCGTAACAATGTCGGGCTTGAGGGCTTTTATCTGCGCTATAGCGTCTTTTCCGTCCCGTGCTGTTCCTGCGACTTCTATGCGCGGGTCTGTCCTCAGAATATCGCTGATGAATTGCCGCATCAATGCGCTGTCATCTACTACAAGTACCCTGATTTTACCATTAGGGGGCATTTCACTTTCTCTGCTGACGGTACAATAATACTACAGCAGATCCGCACCTCCTTTACTGTTTTGTGTGTATGATAATTATAGCTTTAGATTCAGAAATTAACGCACTCTATTTTTTGTCGGCAAATAAAGTTTTCGCCAGCCGCGACAAAAATCCCCTCATGCCCTTTCGCCTGGCCGGGAAATTTTCGTGTTTGACATCGACACCCTCGCACAGCCTCAGCAAATCCCCGGCAAGATTCCTCATACATATTCCGGCACTTGACTCAGGGGCTGACCTGTAGAATATCCTGCAATTTTTGACCGAACGCTCTATAACGTCATCTTTCAGGACATAGCCCAAGTACATAGGCGCGTTCCCAAGAAACTGCATTGAGGCGAGGCGGATTCTTTCGGCGACTTCTTGAGCTTCCCTGCTTGAGCTTGCCATGTTCACAACGAGCATTAATCCTCCTGCTGTGTCTTTGCTTCCCTGCCACGCCGCCGCGCCCAATGACTTTATGACCCCGTAAGCGTCCCGTATGCTAGTCGGCTCAGGTGTCGTAATCAGCAGTGTAATCTCCGAGGCGTAAGCGAACGACAGCACACCGCGGTGAATCCCTGCTCCCGCGTCCATTATGAGATAGTCTGTCATATCCTCAAGCCCCGAAAGAGCGTCAAACAATCTTTCCATCGCGAACTCGTCGAGGTCGGCAATCTCCTTTATACCGTAGCCGCCCGGCAGTAATGACACTGACCCGTTGAGGCTTGTTGCGCGTTCGGAGGTCTTGAAGTGTACGAGAATCTCATTCAGATTCCGCGAGCCTTCTATGAGGTGCGCTATGTTGTAGCGGGCATTGCGGACTCCGCAGAGTATGTCAAGATTCGCCATGCCTAAATCCGCGTCAATGAGTACGACTCTTTTGCCGAAATCAGCAAGCGCGAATGACAGAGCCGCGGCGATGTTGCTTTTCCCGACACCGCCTTTTCCGCTGAGTATTGAGAGAGTGTGCAGTCTCGGCGCGGAGGACTGCGGTTTGTTCTTCTGCATGTTGTCTGTTACCATTCGCCTTAATTCTCCAGCCTGGTCAAGATTGTAATCATCACGATAACGCGGCATAGCCTTAACGCTTCCGTTCTTCTTCTGACTTCATGAGGAAATCAGCAATTCTTGAGCCTGTCGCGGTCTCAATGTCTTTCGGGACGTTCTGCCCTACCGTGAGGAATGAGACGGGGCAGCCCATTACCTGATGTATGTTGAAGATTGAGCCGTAGCTGACTGTCTCATCAAGTTTCGTGAAAAGAAGGTGCGACACCGGGATGTTCGGTATATGCTCTACAACGTCAAGCATGTCTTTGTACTTCATATTTGCCGCTAATACAAGGTGAACAGCGTCGGGCGTGAAGGAGTTATAGATGTTCTCGAAAAGCTCCATGTTCTTTTTGTCGCGCTGAGACCTTCCGGCGGTGTCAAGAAGAATAATGTCCGCGTTGTCATGTTCGTCAACAACTCCCTGTATTGCGGAAATATCGAATATAATCTCAATGGGAACGCCCAATATTTTTGCGTAAGTCTTGAGCTGTTCAACCGCGGCGATCCTGTAAGTGTCAGCCGTCAGCAATAATACTCTCTTATGCTCCCATAATGCTTTGATGGCGGCAAGTTTCGCGATTGTTGTAGTTTTGCCGACTCCTGTAGGGCCTAAGAGCATTACTTTGCGCCCCCCGGCCGCGTCTCCTCCGTTGTCGCCGGCGCATTCGATTTGAGTCGCCAGCCATTTCGTGAAGGGTAATTTTTTCGTGCGGTCTTTGCGAGTCATGACGGTGTAATCTGCAAGGAGCTTGCGTATATATCTCTCGTCAACATCTGAAGCTCTGAGTCTCCCCTCGACTCCGGCCTCGTCCCCTGAAAGTGTCGGCATTCCCGCCTGAAATGTATTCTGCTGTGGGCGGTTCATGGCCGATGTTGCGGCGTTCTCGACAGCCGTCAATCTCTGAAGCAATATGTCAATCCTATCTGCCAGCATTCCGACTTGATCCTTCAGGATTCTTGCGTCATCGTTCGACATGACTCCAGTGTTCCCCCTCTCCGCAAGCGGTGTCCCCCCTGAGTTAGGGGGGATATGGGTGGTAGGCGCGGGGGGCTGAACGGGTGCGGGCTGTAACGGAGGCTGAACGGGAGCAGGGCGGGTAGTGAGTCCGTAAGCATTCCGCAAACCTTCCGGGGAGATTCTAACGTTGTCGGAGGGCAGGCGGTAACCTTCCTCGCCTAACTCTGTTGACGGCATAACAGCGGGGGCTGGTGTTGCGGGGGACATGCTTCCGCGCTCTTTGAACTCCATCAATTTCTGGAACGCTATGAGATTTTCCCGGCGCGTGTCTTCGTCCATCGTTGACGCTGAAGAGGCCGCGTTTACCGGGCGTGATTTGGGCTGCGGCTTTGGCGTGTCGTCCTCAAGTATCCCGGCTGTAACCTTCAGCACTGACCGCTGAAACAGACCGAGTACTCCGCCCTCCTTTATCATTTGCGTGGAAAGTATAACCGCGTCCCGGCCTAATCTTTCGGAGGCTAGGCGCAATGCTTCCGCGTCATCTTTTGCTGTGAACGTTATCTGATTTGTTACTCTCATGAATTACTCCACCATTCCGACCGTCTTGACCTGTACACCGCGCACAATCTCATTATATGACACAACGAATATATTTGTGATTGACCCCTCAATGAGCCGCCGGACGATTAACCGAACATCAGGGTGAACAAGCAATACGGGCGGGAGTCCTTTCACGACCATCTCATCCATAGCCCGCGAAATTGCCGAGATCATTTTCTGAACTTCACGCGGGTCTAAGTTGAGCTGCCATCCCCGTGTCAAATCGCCGTCAACCCCGGCCATGATTTTCTGCTCCCAGTTAGGCGACAAGGTTGCGGCTGTGATTATTCCGTCAGGCCCTTGAATCTTGAGCGATATTAGGCGGGATAATGACTCTCTTGCGCGTTCTGTGAGGAAGTCTACACTGCGGGACATTTTCCCGAAATCCGCGAGTGCCTCGAATATCGTAACAAGATCACGAATCGGAATCTGCTCGCGTATGAGATTCTGCAAGACCTTCTGAATTTCGCCGAGAGACAGAGAGCCGAGAAGCTCATCGATTACAGCGGGGGCAGTCTCTTTCACCATGTCCGTAAGTTTCTGCACTTCCTGACGTGTAAGAAGCTCCGCGCCGTTTTTCTTGATAACTTCCGAAAGGTGAGTCGCAAGCACTGAAGGAGCGTCAACAACCGTATAGCCCATAGCTTCAGCCTTGTCGCGCAAATCGGGCGAAATCCACAGAGCAGGAAGACCGAACGCGGGTTCTTTCGTGGGAACGCCAATTAAGTCCTCTTCAGCCGCGCCGGTGTTCATGGCTAAATAGTGGTCGGGCAATAATTCTCCCCTTCCTGCCTCTGCACCTTTGACGCGCAAAATATATTCTGTCGGCTTAATCTGTATATTGTCGCGGATTCTTATCGGCGGAACAACGATTCCCATCTCTAACGCCATCTGCTTTCGGATTGTGCCGATTCTGTCGAGCATGTCGCCTCCCTGTCCGGGGTCAATCAGCGGAATTATCGCGTACCCTATTTCGGCCTCCATCGGCTCAACGGTCAGCAGCTTCATGACATCTTCAGGCGATACCGGCTCGGCTTTGGGTGCTTCTGCCTGCGCTCCGGGTGCTGACGGCGCACCTGGGACTCCGGGGGCTGCTGCGGGGGCTTGTCCTCCTGCCGCGGCTGTTGCGGCTTGTTCCTCAGCGGCGATTTCCTGCACTGTAGCTTCTCTGCTGACGGTGTAACCTAAGAATCCCATGAGCATGGAGAGTCCGACAAACGGCACTGTAGGCAGTCCGGGAATAAGTCCCAGCGATAATAACATTCCTGACGCGATATAAAGCGGGCGGGGGTATTTCGTGAATGAGTTTATGAGGTCAGGCCCTAATTCTGAGCTTGCCGCCGCACGGGTAACAATTACGCCCATTGCTGTCGACATTAGGAGGGCGGGAATCTGTCCAACGAGTCCATCGCCGACCGTCAAAAGGCTGTAATGTCCTGCCGCCTGCGCCGCGTCCATTCCGCGCATGAATATACCGATAGAGAGTCCGCCGATTATGTTTATCGTTGTGATGATGAGTCCGGCTATAGCGTCTCCCTTCACGAATTTCGAGGCACCGTCCATAGCTCCGTAGAAATCTGCCTCGCGCTGAATATCCTGCCTCCGCTGTTTTGCTCCCTGCTCATCAATGAGTCCTGAGTTCAAATCCGCGTCAATTGACATCTGTTTTCCGGGCATTGCGTCAAGAGTGAAACGGGCTGCCACTTCCGCGACTCTTTCCGCGCCTTTCGTGATGACTAACATCTGAATGATGACAAGTATCAGGAACATGATTATTCCGACTACATAATTTCCGCCGACAACAAAATTTCCGAATGCGTTAATCAGCTCGCCCGCGTTGCCGTAAAGTAGTATGAGGCGTGTTGTTGATACGTTCAGCGATAGACGGAACAATGTCGAAATCAATAGCAGAGTCGGAAATATAGACAGGTCTAAAGCGCGTTTGACGTAAAATGTAACAAGGAGCGTAACGACTCCCAGCGTTATGTTCATTGCGAGGAGAATATCAATAAGCCACGTGGGAAGCGGTACTACCATCATAATGATGATAAGCACCATGAGCAGAGCCACGCCGATGTCCGAATAGCTCTGCACTTTTTTACGCATTGAAGGAAGAGCCTGCGCGCCAGCTTCAGCCAATTGTGATAGTCATCCCCGTTTCTTTATGGAAAAATCGCCTGTATTTTATCATTCAACGCAACGAACATAAAACGCCGCAAAAAAGGAAGCCCCCCGCCAAACTCAGAAGGCTTCCCCGCGTATGTCAGTCAGAAATTCAAACGTTCACGCCGAAATTCAGACAGAGCGCACGCAAGCCCCCTTTGAACCCGGAGCCGATAGCGTTAAACTTCCATTCCCCGCCCTGACGGTATAATTCACCGACAATAAGAGCAGTCTCAACCGAGAAATCCTCGCCCAAGTCGTAGCGTATCAGCTCTTTTCCGTTCGTCTCGTCAAGAATGTGTATATATGCGTTGGAGACCTGGCCGAAATTCTGCCGGCGTGTGTCAGCCTCATGTATCGTTACGGTGAAGGCTATCCTGCTGATGTTTGCCGGGACTTTCGCGAGGTCTACTTTTATCTGCTCATCATCTCCATCGCCTGCGCCTGTGAGATTGTCGCCCATGTGCTGAACTGAGCCGGAAGAGTGCTTCAGGTTGTTGTAGAAAACGAAATCGTAATCGCTCTGAACCTTGCCTTTGTCGCCGAGCATGAACGCCGCCGCGTCGAGGTCGAAATCATATCCGCCGTCATATTTCTTTGTATCCCAGCCGAGTCCGACAAGAATTTTTGACAGCTTGGGATTGTCTTTCGTGAGGTCAACTTTCTGTCCCTTGAACAAGCTAATCATTGCGGTAACCCCTCCTAGATGTTCACGCCGTAATTGACGCATAAAGCCCGCAGTCCGCCTTTGAAGCCTGAGCCTACAGCGTTGAATTTCCACTCTCCTGCCTGTCGGTATAACTCTCCCACTACAACAGCAGTCTCCACAGAAAAATCTTCTCCGAGGTCATAGCGGATAAGCTCTTTTCCGTTTGCCTCATCGTAAATGTGAATGAATGAGTTTGAGACCTGGCCGAAATTCTGCCTGCGTTCGTCAGCCTCGTATATCGTTACGGTGAATGCTACCTTGTCGATGTTGCCGGGAATTTTGCTGAGGTCAATGCGTATCTGTTCGTCGTCGCCTTCTCCGAGTCCAGTCCTGTTGTCGCCCATGTGCTGAACTGAGCCGGAAGAGTGATTCAGATTCCCATAGAACACAAAATCGCCGTCCGCTGTAACTTTTCCGTTTGTGCCGAGAAGGAACGCCGATGCGTCAAGATCGAACGCCGAGCCGCCGTCATACTTGTTGACATCCCAGCCGAGTCCCACGAGAATGCGCGACAGTCCGGGGTTGTCTTTCGTGAGGTTTACTTTCTGGCCCTTGAAGAGATTTATCATCTGCCAATTGCCTCCCTTGTGTGCGGAAATTTCAGATATTATAACAAAATCCCCCCGCCGGAAATTAACAGGGCGAAAAGAAATCAAGCGGGCGTGAATTACCCTTGCCACAAAAATTTTTTGCGTTATAATCCGTGTAATTTCATGACATTTTATCGTGAAAGGAGTTGGGAAATACCCCGCTCCTTTTTTGTTATGGGAGATTTATTGCTGAGAGTGAAAAAATAATGAATGAAGAAATTTCGCACAAAATAGAAAGTATCGTTGAGAGTCTCGGCTATGAATGCGTGAACGTCTCACTGAGGACGGATTTCGGACGGCTGAAGCTGCAGATACTTATTGATACGCTGGGAGGCATTAACGCCGGGGACTGTGAATTAGTTTCCGGCCATGTGAATAGCTTTCTTGACGGACTCGGAGACATACCCGGCCTCGACAAGGGAAGGTACTATCTTGAAGTCAGCTCCCCCGGAATCGAACGGCCGCTATACAAGCCGGGGGACTACAAACGTTTTCAGGGCAGGGAGGCGCGTATAAGGCTGTCAGTTCCTGTTGAGGGGCGCAAGACTTTCACGGGGATAATTCAGCGGGCAGATGATGAGGCTGTAATGATTCTCTGTGATGACGGGGAAAAGGCCATACCGTTTTCATCAGTAAAAGGAGGAAATTTAGTATACAGGTTCAAGGATGAGGACAGCAGAAGAAAGAGAAGGGAGAAAAAGAAGTAATGCGTCTCGGACGTGAATTTATAGAGGCTCTTGACATGCTTGCGGAGGAACGCGGGCTTGATGTCAACGTAATCATTTCTACGCTGGAGGCGGCGTTATTGTCGGCGTACAGCAGGCGTTACCATCCGGGCGGCTCGTCAGCAGGGTCAACAGAAATCAAGATTGACCACAGCACCGGGGACATAAACATCAGCGAGATACGCAAAGTTGTTGAGGCAGTCAAAGACCCGGAGAGGGAAATAACGCTTGATGATGCCATGATGATTGACGGCTCTGCAAAAATCGGCGGTACTGTCAGCATTGAGCGGAACCCGACAGATTTCGGCAGGATAGCGGCTCAGACAGCCCGGCAGATTATCTCTCAGAGACTCCGCGATGAGGAACGCAGGATAGTATACAGCGCGTTTGCGGACAAGGTCGGCGACATGGTAAACGGGACAATCTTCAAGGCAGAGGGCGACCAGATAATAGTACACATCAACGACAAGACGGACGCAATACTTCCCCGGCGCGAGAGAATACAGAGCGAGAAATATATCCCCGGCGCGGTGATGAAGTTCTACGTTCTTGACGTGAAGAACAACATTCACGGCCCGCGCATCACAGTTTCACGGACTCACCCGGGACTCCTGAAGAGACTCATGGAGCTTGAGATACCAGAAATTCAGCAGGGAGTCATAGAGATAAAGAACATTGTCCGGGACGGAGGACTCCGCGCAAAAGTCTCGCTTGTTACTCTTGACCCGAATATTGACCCGGTAGGCTCCTGCATAGGCAACGGCGGAATACGCATTAAGGCTGTAAGCTCCGCGCTGAGGAACGAGAAAATTGACGTGCTTATTTACAGCAATGACCCTCTAATCTACATCAAGAACGCATTATCCCCGGCGCAGATTGTGAGGGTTGAGCCTGTGCTTGACCATGAGCGTGAAGCAACAGCTTACGTTTACCCGGATCAGTCATCGCTTGCAATCGGTAAGGCCGGGCAAAACGTCAGACTCGCCGCCAAGCTCACAGGGTGGAAGATAAACATTGCCACGCTTGAGCCTGAGAGAATGCCGACGCTGAAGGACATATTCAGCGACGTGTTCAATGAAGACGACAAAAAGTAATCACGTACCGCAAAGAAGCTGCGTAATATGCAGGGTCAAATCAGACAAGGCAAACCTGATTCGCGTCGTGAAAAGTCCTGAAGGAAACGCCGTAATCGACATCATGAAGAAACTTCCGGGGCGTGGCGCGTATATCTGCCCTGACGCTGAATGTATCGGCAAGGCGGAAAAGTCCGGGAAGCTCGCTCAGGTTACGGGGGCTGTGATTGATGAGTCCTTCTGGGCGGAGCTTCTGACATTCGCCGGGAACATGGGCGTAAATTCGGGGCTTCAAGTTCGGTCGGTCTTGGGACTTTCGCGGAAATCGGGTACTCTCATCATCGGAACGGACAATATAGAGCGTGAACGGCGCAAAGTTCTTGTGATGACGGCTTCTGACTGCTCGGAGGCCGTGAGGGATTTTGCACGGAAATATGACAGCATACAGCTTGACATGAACATAGATGAATTGAATGAGGTTATCGGGACAAGGGGCGGCGTTCAGATTGTAGGGCTGCCTCTTAATTCAGGCTTTGCGAAAAAGTTAATCAGCCTGAGAAAATGAAAGGGGAAATGCCATTTGAATACACCCGGAAATAACAAGATAAGAATCTACGACCTTGCGAGAAAACTCAAGAAAAGCAACAAGGAGCTTATAGCCGTATTGCAGCAGCTTGACATTCCGGTTAAGTCTCACTCAAGCTCAATTGACGAGGACACCGCGAAAATTGTCGAGAACATTCTCAACGAGGCAAGCGAGTCAAAGTCTCAGGAAAAGAAGCAGCACGGCAGCGAACCTTCACGGGAGAAGCCTTCACAGCACACGGATAAACCCAAGCCAGCCGACAACCTCCCCCCCGAAAGAGACATAAAGCCCGGCGCAAAACCTTCCGGCCATGACAAGCACAATAACCGCCCTCAGCCCCGCAATGACAATCACGGCCAGAATCATCACGGCAATCCCTCAGCGAATCCGACACCCAGTCAGCCGAAACAGCCCGCGCCAATTCCCCCGAAACCGCAGGCCAATCTCACCGAACGCCCGCCGATTATTACGGTCATGGGACATGTTGACCACGGAAAAACGACACTTCTCGACAACATCAGACACTCAAGCATAGCCGCACACGAAGCAGGCGGAATCACTCAGCACATAGGCGCATATGTCGTGAAGCAGGACGGCAAAGAGATCGTATTTCTCGACACTCCCGGCCATGAGGCATTCACCGAAATGCGCGCAAGAGGGGCAAGCGTTACGGACATCGTAATTCTTGTGATCGGGGCTGATGACGGCGTAATGCCGCAGACACGCGAGGCAATCGACCACATCAAAGCCGCTGGAGTCCCGTTAGTCGTGGCCATCAACAAAATCGACAAGCAGGGAGCCAAGCCCGACAGAATCCGCCAGCAGTTGAGCGAGTTAGGCATATTCACAGAAGGCTGGGGCGGTGAAGTTGGAGCGGTAGAAATTTCCGCAAAGCAGGGAATCGGAGTCGCTGACCTCCTCGAACGTGTATTGCTTGAAGCCGAAATGCAAGAACTCAAAGGCAACCCTGACGCTAACCCTGAAGGAGTCGTCATTGAAGCGCGTCTCGACAAAGGCAAGGCCCGGTAGCCACCGTAATCGTGAAAGACGGAACACTCAAAGCCGGGGACATCGTGCTGTTCAATTCGACATGGGGGAAAATCCGCGCGCTTTTCGACTGGGCCGGGAAAGGTCTCAAGAAGGCAGGCCCAAGTACACCCGTTGAAATTCTCGGTCTTGACGGCGTACCCAATCCGGGCGAGTCTTTCCGTGTCGTCAAAACTGAGCGTGAAGCAAGAGATGCAATAGCCGCGGCAAAATCCGCCGAACGTGATTCCGCCGCAGAGGTCAAGAAAGCCTCATTTGAGGATCTCTACTCCAATCTTGAAGAAGGCCAGCTGCCTCACCTGAATTTAGTCGTGAAGTGTGATGTTCAGGGTTCACTTGAGGCATTGTGCGCGTCTCTCGAAAAGCTCGCCACAAACGAGGTCGGAGTCTCAATCGTACACAGGGGAGTCGGGCGAATCGCTGAAAGTGATGTAATGCTCGCGTCCGCGTCAAACGCCGTGATCGTGGGATTCAACGTCAGGCCGGACGGAAACGCCAAACGAGTCGCCGAGCTTAACGGGGTAGAGATACGAATCTACAGCGTGATTTATGATGTTCTTGATGACGTGAAAGCGGCCATGGCGGGATTATTGAAGCCTGTGCTGAGAGAGGACACACTCGGAGAAGTAGAGGTGCGGAAATTGTTCCGTGTTCCGAAAGTCGGCACTATTGCAGGCTCTCACGTAACACGCGGACTCGTAAGACGAACGGCGAAAGTCCGGGTGATTCGCGACGGCGTTGTGATATGGGACGGGAAAATAGCCTCGCTCCGTCATGAGAAAGACGAGGCAAGAGAACTCAGAGCCGGAAATGACTGCGGAATTTCGCTTGAGGGATTCCAGGATTTCCGCGAGGGCGACATTCTCGAAGTCTATGATGTAGTGGAGGAGAAACGCACACTCTAATGCTAATCGATTTCAACAATGAAGACTGGAAAATCTTTGAGGGCATGAACGGCGGAAAAGGAAAAGTCGCCGCAAAAATGTTCGTCAACAATTCCGGCCGGGTAATAGTCAGCAGAATCGAGCCGGGCGCGTCAATCGGCCTTCACACGCAGAGCAGCGGCAATGACATTAATTTTGTCGTCAGCGGAAAAGGAAAAGCCATCTGCAATGGAGAAGAGGAAATTTTGACTCCGGGTGTCTGCCACTATTGCCCGAAAGATTCAGCCCACACGATAATCAACACGGGCGCGGAAGATTTAGTGCTTTATACGGTGGTGCAGTATGAGCAGTAATTTACGCATATCACGAATCAACAAGGAATTACAGCGGGAATTAGCGTTAATATTCGAGTCCCGTATCAAGAAAGAAAGCGTAAAGACAATCATAATAACCGGAGTAGAATGCTCAAAGGACTTGCAGACGGCAAAAGTATATTTCACCGCGCTAGAAGCCCGGAAATGTCCCGGAATTTTGCGCGACCTCAACGAAATTAAAGGGGCTGTGCGGGGATTGCTTGCCCAGTCAATAAAGCTGAGGAGGATTCCCGCGCTTGAGTTTGTGATTGACACATCGAGCGCATACGGTGCGAAAATTGACGCGATATTAGACAGTCTCGGCTTCAAGATGGATTACAGGCAGGGGAATAATGACGATGACGAAAACGACATTTGACCCCGCCGGACTCCTGACGGCCTCCGAGACTCTCCGGGCTAACGGCAGATGGGTTATCTTCACGCACAGGAAATCAGACGGGGACGCGGTCGGGTCTGCTTCTGCGCTGTTTGAGGCAGGGACTAACGCCGGGAAAATTGTCGAATGGCTCAGCCCTGACGAGAGACTCCCCGAAACGTATAAATATCTCGCTCACTTTGACGACTTCAGGACGCGGGAAGATTTTTCGTTTCAGGACAACGAGACACTGTATGTATTTCTCGACTGCGCTACGGAGATTCGGAGCGTCTCAGGATTCGACACCGATAACCCCGGCAACAGCCTCAATATAGATCATCACGAGGACAATACTATGTACGCCCGCGTGAATTGCGTTGACGGCACAGCGTCTTCAACCTGCGAAATGCTGTACAGAATCTTCACGGCAGGAAGCTGGAAGATTACGCAGAATATCGCCGAGTCTCTTTACACCGGGATATTCACGGACACAGGGAGCTTCACATTCTCGAACACGTCAAAATTGACCCATAATATAGCCGGAGAACTAATCGCCCTCGGAGTGTCGCCCGCAAAAATGACCGACAGAATTTCGCAGAACAAGAGTCCCGCAGAATTGCAGGTGTGGGCAAAAGTTTTGTCGCGTGTAAAAGTTTTCGGGGACAATAATATTTTCGCGGTGTCTGTGATTTACGCTGAAGATTTCCGCATGGCCGGAGCTGATTCGACAGGGACAGAGGGATTATCACAAATGCTTATGTCAATGCGGGGCGTGAAATTCGCGGCGGTTGCGACTGAGTACCCTGACGGAATTATACGCCTCAGCATTCGCTCAAGAGATGGGAGTCCGTTCGGTGCGGGAGTTTTTGCGCGGAAATTCGGCGGGGGAGGCCACGAGAAAGCCGCGGGGTGTTCGCTGAATGTCCCTGTGAATGATGTCATGGCCGTGTTAGAGTCCGAAATCCTGAAGGAATATCATGAACGCAGTAATCCTCATCAATAAGCCGGTAGATTATCGCTCGTCAAAATGTGTTGCGGTCGCGAAAAAAAAGCTCGGTGTCAAAGTCGGCCACGCAGGAACGTTAGACTCTACAGCATCTGGGCTTCTCGTTCTTCTTGCGGGAAATGCTACGCGCTTCTGCGAGTTCGTAATGTCATTGCCGAAAGTCTACAGGGCTGTGATACAGTTCGGCGCGGAAACTAACACATACGACTATTCCGGGGATATTGTTTCGGAGAAAGGGTATCAGGATTTTGACGGCTCAATGTTCCCGGATGTCTTGTACCGTTTCAGCGGCTACAGAATGCAGAGGCCCCCGGCGGTCTCAGCGGTGAAGATTGACGGAAAGCCCGCCTACAAATTAGCGCGCTCAGGTCAGGAAGTCGACATGAAGGAACGCCCCGTATTTTTCCGGCGTATTAACATTCTCACACCCTACAATCCTGATGACGGCACTATGACTCTTGAGGTTCACTGCGGGCGGGGTACATACATTCGGACTCTGGCGCATGACTTGGGAAAAATTGCGGGAGTCGGTGCTTACGTGAAATCGCTTGTGAGGGTGTCGACAGGAAATTTCACGCTTGATGAGGCTTCCTCCCCTGATGATGAGATTATCCCCCTGCCTTTGTCGAGGCTTGCGGAGAACTTCACGCGGATATACGTATCAGGCCGGGACGAACGGAGCTTCACGAACGGAATGAGCATATTACTGCGTCAGGCTGTGAGGGTCTCGCGGGGAATAACGGCGGGCGGACTGCTTTGCGTAGAGGGCGCGTCATTCGTGGGATTCGGGAGCTATGCGGGATATGATTACGTCAAGCCGGAAGTTATTGTGCCGAAAGATTTTGCAGGGCTATGCTGATTACTATAGGAGCTTTTGACGGTTTTCACAGAGGACACGCCGAACTTCTGAGGCTTTGCCGGGAAAATGCCCGCGGCGGTGATTGGAGTGTTGTTACGTTTCACCCGCACCCCTCGGAGTTTATCGGGAAGATTCACACGCTCTTCACTCTCAGGGAGCGCGAAATTATACGGCGCATTCTCGGAATCCCTCATATGTTCGTGCTGAAATTTGACGACAGACTCATGAATTTGTCCCCCGAAAAATTTTGGCGGCTCTTGCGTGAGCGTCTCAACGTTGACGGGATTGTGATGGGAAGTGATTTCCGTTTCGGGCACGGCAGGGAAGGGAGCGCGGAGTCCCTGCGGGAAATGGCTATTGCTGACGGAATTTTATCCCAGCGCGTAATTATCGCTGACGTAATCGACAAGGCGGAATATTCAAGCTCAACAATCCGCGAACATATCACCGCCGGAAATGTCAGAATGGCCGCGAGGCTTCTCGGCTATCCGTATTTCGTGATAGGGCGTGTAGTTCACGGGAACGAGCGCGGAAGGACTATGAATTTTCCCACAGCAAATATTGAGGCCGGAAAAGGCCGGGTGATTCCTGCTTACGGGGTATACTCCTCGGCGGTTTATGTCAATGGCTCGTGGCACTGCGGTGCGCTGTCCATCGGCAATAATCCGACATTCGGCGACATTCACGCAACAAGGGCTGAAGTTCACCTGCCTGATTTCAGCGGGGATATTTACGGCCATGAAGTTATGATGATGATACTTGACCGGGTTCGGGACATTCGGAAATTTTCGGGCAAAGACGAGCTTATGACGCAAATCACAAGGGACATTGACACATGCCGGGAAATATACAGGGAGGTGATGACTCAGACTGACACAAAGACATTCGCAATGAACGCGGAAAAAATATACAGCTTTCACGGAATTGAACCACAAATAATAAACCTGATATAGAGACGATAAAACATGCTGATTGATACACACTGTCATATAAATTCTGAGGAATTGAGGCTTGACGCAAGAGCCGTAATATCACGCGCAAAGGACGCGGGAGTCGGGAAAATGGTAATTGTAGGGTGCGACTATGAGGACTCCTGCGAGGCGGCCGCTATGGCTGAGGATTTCGCGCAGTTCGGGCTTTATGCGTCTGTGGGCATTCACCCGCACGAGGCAAAGCGATATGAGTCAGTCCCTGAAGTTTTCCGGGACATAGCCGGAAGCGGGAGAGTTGTTGCGATTGGTGAGACTGGACTCGATTATCATTATGACCATTCGCCGAGGGACGTACAGAAAAGAATGTTTGACCTTCATTTGAGACTCGCTGAAGATCTCAACATGCCCGTTATACTTCACATACGCGACGCGATGGAGGAGGCGTTAGAGATTCTGACGGCTTACAGGGGCGTGAAGATGTTATTCCACTGCTACAGCGGAGGAACTGAATACCTTAATGAGGTTCTCGGCATGGGCGGAATTTGCGCTTTCGGCGGGGCTGTTACGTGGGACAACAAAGCCGGGGAAGCCCTGCGCGAGGTCGTTCGGAAAATTCCAGCTGAAAATATTTTGTGTGAGACTGACTCGCCCTACATGACTCCCGTTCCTTTCAGGGGAAAAAGGAATGAGCCTGCATATATCCGCTACGTTTACGAGACAATAGCCCGCGAGCGGAATATATCAGTCTCAGAATTAGCCCGGATCACTGAGACAAACGCGCGAAAATTTTTCGGGTGGGAGGAATAATGTTCGAGTTCAGAGTCGTAGCACAATGCCCCGTAACAGGAGCCAGAGCCGGAGAATTAATCACCCCTCACGGAATCATACGCACTCCCGTTTTCATGCCCGTTGGGACTCTTGCGACAGTAAAAGCTATGTCCCCGCGTGAGCTTGACGAGATTAACGCCCAAATAATATTAGGCAACACGTATCATTTGTACCTGCGCCCAGGCCCGGAGATTCTCGAAAAGGCAGGCGGGCTTCACTCGTTCATGAAATGGGACAAGCCTATACTGACGGACTCCGGCGGGTTTCAGGTGTTTTCCCTCGCAAGATTGCAGAAAATCACGGATGAGAATGTATTATGCCGCTCCCACATTGACGGCTCACTCCTCACTATGTCGCCGGAGTGGTCAATGAATATGCAGGGGGTATTAGGCTCAGACATTGCCATGTGCTTTGATCAGTGCTGCGAATATCCAGCGTCCCACGAAAAAGCAGAGGAGGCCGTGAATCGCACAACGTTATGGGCTGAACGCTCACGGAAATATTTTGACGCTCACAATGACTCACAGCGTCAGGCGTTATTCGGAATCGTTCAGGGGTCAACCTATGATGACCTGCGCCGGAGAAGCGCGGAGGAAATTTGCGCGATGGATTTTCCCGGCTACGCAATCGGCGGACTCTCTGTCGGTGAATCTCATCCGGCCATGTATCACGCTCTCGACCTGCTGAATGACATTATGCCCAAAGACAAGCCCCGCTACCTTATGGGAGTCGGCTACCCTCTGAATATCATTGAGGGAATCGCACGGGGTGTTGACATGTTCGACTGCGTTATGCCGACACGAAACGGGAGAAATGCCACCGTATTCACCTCAGAAGGACGGCTCAACATGCGCGGGAAGGCTCACGCGGACGACTTCAGCCCGCTTGACCCTGAATGTGATTGCTACACGTGCAGGAATTTCACACGGTCATATCTGAGACATCTCGCCATGTGCGGGGAAATTCTCGGAGCGCGTCTGTTCACGTGGCACAATCTAAGATTCACGATACGAATTGCGGAACAGGCAAGGCAGGCGATAATAGCCGGGAGATTCCCGGAGTTCGTCAAAAATTTTACGGAGAAATTTCACGATGACAATAACAGCGACAGTTGACAGATGGGAGCCAAGCCCGCACGTAATCGCAAAGGCCGCGAGAATCATAAAGGCGGGGGGGCTTGTTGCTTTCCCTACAGAAACGGTTTACGGACTCGGCGCGGACGCATTTAATGTTGAGGCGGTCAGAAAAATTTTTGCGGTCAAAGGAAGGCCGGAGAACAAAGCACTCATCCTCCACATATGCAAGTTTGATCATGCAGAGTACCTCGTCGAAATGAACGAACCCGCAAGGAAACTCGCCCGCCGATTCTGGCCGGGGCCTCTGACTCTCGTACTTCCCGCAAAAGACATTATCCCCGAAATCACACGCGGAGGACTCAGCACTGCCGCCGTGAGAATGCCCGACAACGTTACAGCCCGCGCATTAATCGCCGCTTCCGGGACAGTGATAGCCGCACCGAGCGCGAATCCCAGTGGAAAGCCTGCCCCTTTGGACGCGGAGTCAGTCCTTCATGACATGGCCGGGAAAATCGATATGATTATTGACGGAGGGTCTGTTACTGTCGGAGTCGCGTCAACTGTTCTTGACATGACCGCCCCGGAAGTGCCGCGGATAATACGGCAGGGAACCATCTCGCGCGAAATGATAGAGTCAGTAATCGGCGTTAAGATGAGCTTACACAATCACGGTCATATATAATAGTGCCAATATCACACAGTAAGGAGTGAGAGCGAAATATGAGCTGGATAATTCTTGCGCTGACATTGGGCGCGTCAATAACATCAATCATACACGGGGTATTTATGCTTTTCGGCTCATTGTCCGTAACCGGCGGGGCTGTGTTCGGAATACCGTCCACGCTGCTGGCAAGCCTCCCGGTAATTTCGGCGGTCATTGCCCTGATAGGAGGCATTACGGCCTTCAACCAAAGCAAGTGGGGCGCGCTGTTCCTGTTCATAGCGATGGGATTATGCGTTCCTGCGCGGGATACCTGGCTTTACGGGGGGCTGTATTTCTTTGCGGGGCTTTTCTGTTTCTTCCTGAGACCGAAACAGGCCGATGACGATTCATTGTACTATGATGATGACGACGGAGAGCCTTACGCGGAGGACGCAGATTTCTACTATGACCAGTCCGCGCCTGATGTGCGGGAAATTCCGAACGACAATGCCGGGACTGTGAATGCGCCTGATTCCGATGATCCTCTTATCGGGGGGAATATCTCAGTAAGCGATGCCCTGCAGATTACGCAGCAGGAGCCGCCCAAGCTCCGCCGGAGAATGTCGAAATCCTGCCCGGAATGCGGAGCGATAGTTTCACGCGAAAATAGGTACTGCCCTACATGCGGTGCGAAACTCTCAATGATTCCTGACTCGGAAAACTTCACGATTTCCGGGCGCGATGATGATATTGACATCGAGAAGCTGAATGACCAGCTGCTTACCCCAATGAATAATCTTGATGATGATGACGGTTTCGCGGAACAGCAGTTCCGGGACAATGACACTCAGAATATTTCTGTGAATGATGGTGATGATATGACGAGAACGGAGACAGCCCCGGATTACCGCGTTCAGGTGAGGCCGGGAATGAATACAGGAGGGGACGAAACATTGAGGCAAGGCGGAAAAAGGCTGTCAGCCAATGAGGCAGCGTCAAGCTATCAGGATTTTTCACGTTACGCGAGCGCGGGGAAAAAACGCAAACGCTCTACAGGGCGCAGGGTGTTAAGCATGTTGCTGCTTGTGGCGGCTGTGGGAGGAGCATTGTATTTCCTTCTTGGACTGAGAAAACTACCGCCGGGAGACCTTCCCCCTATCGCAAAAACTGAAGTCGCGCAGGAGACAAAGCCCCTGCCGATTGCGGAGCCTGAGCCGGAGAAAGTAACTCCCCCGGCAAAAACCGCCGAGCCTGTCGGAATCGCCGTAGCAGAAAACGTACTGCCCAATTTCACGCCCGACAGAGAGCCGAGAAACGGAATAATCACGGGAAACGGCGTAAATATGCGCGCAGATCACACAACAAGCTCATCAAGCGTAACAAAGCTCAGGCAGAATACAAGAGTTGAAGTTCTCGGTACGTTCGATGTTCCTTCGGGGAAATTCGCCGGGACATGGTACAACATCCGCACGGGAAGCCATGAAGGATGGGTGTACGGGAGATACTTGCAGCCTTTGGGCGGGAGTCTTCCTGCGGGATATTCGGCGGCTCTGCTAAAATCGTTTGGCGGCAACAGGAAGCAGCTTGTAGAATCGCTCGGCAATCCCACAAGAAGCACAGGTTCAACAGCGGAATGGCCCGGGCTTACGGCGACTTTTAAGGGCGATGACGTAACGCGCCTGCGCCTTAGCAGCTCAAGCCGGGAATTACAGAACGGACTAAAGCCGGGAATGAGTCAGTCCGCTCTCCGTCAGATTATGGGCTACCCTTCAAGCCAGAACGGGCGCACCCTAAATTACAATGAGAATGGCAAGACAGGATTAACGGTTCAGCTTGACCGCAACAATTCAGTAACAACAATCACAGTTAGCGAAATATAATCGGCGTGAGAAACAAAAAGCCCCCGGGAAAATCTCCGGGGGTTAATTTTTTGCCTGATGATTATTCCGTGATTACTTCAGCATGTCCGTTACTGCCTTCACTGCTACGGCGTTCCCGCTCCAGTCGTGAGCCTCAACGAACGTGTAGAGCGGCATGGGAATGTCTCCCCACCAAATCGGATAGCCGAAATATATCGTGTCATAGTTACTTGAAACATATAAATATATCTATGCAACAAGTTTTACAGTATAAAACTGCTGGCGTACTACACACCTCTATCAAGTCCGCTATAATAGCATTCCTGACTACTTGGTTACTTGGCTGAACATTTTACAGACGAAACCTTTTCCTTCGTCTAACCGCCTATATTCAGTTGTCAAAAAACTTGTTACTTCATTCGATGTCTTGTTCGTCGACTCTGTTCAGAACTATGTGATTCACCGAATAAATTAGATATTATCATACATTCGCATATAAAACAAAGATAAGAATTTAATACGCATTTAATCCCTTCTTGAAGTCAACGATTGCAGGAATTTTTCAGCAAGATGTTCGTTCCCGTAAAAGTTTATGTGAAGGTAGGATGCTAAAATATTCCCCCGCGCAAAGCCTCCGGGATGACTCCCGCTCCTGTTTCGCCTCGTCATCTCAAACGCGCAGAACTCCCCGAAAGTCTCAGGCTCAATCCGCGAATAGTGGTACTCATGGCCGCGAACAATATCACCCTCACGGCACAATATATTATTCCTCATTGCCCGCCCTGACATGTAGCCCATCACAGCCCGCCCGGTCATGAACGAGTCCCCCGGAATTACCCCGGCCATGTCGAATTTATGCCCGTCATTGTCGCAAAGAGTCCGGCAAAGATACATCATCCCCCCGCATTCGGCTAACATGGGCTTTCTGCACTGTCTCACGCTCTCAATCATGGTAACGTTCCCGGCGAGTCCTTCCGCGAAAATTTCAGGATACCCCCCGCAGAATATATAGCCGTCAGCCTCCGGGAGTCTCTCATCATTCAGCGGGCTGAACGCGATAATCTCAGCTCCGAGAGTCTCAAGCGTCTTCAGGCTCTCAGGGTAAACGAACGTGAACGCCTCATCACATGCGACTCCGACTCGGACGTTATATTTTGCTGACGGGACAAATTCACCGCATGGCCGAATCTCCCGGACATTTCCTGCGGCCTCTAGTATTCCGTCAACGTCAACTGAAGACTCAAATTTCCCGGCGAGAGTCCCGAAATCGTATCCGCAATTTTCCCCCGCCTGTATCAGCCCTAAATGACGCTCAGGAATCTTCATGCCGTCATCCCGCCTCAATGCACCGAGAAACTTTATGCCCTTCTCAGTTAGTGCTGACGATATAATTTCCTCGTGGTATTCTGACCCCGTGAAATTCAGAAGCACTCCCGCGAGATTTATATCACGGTCATATTCACGGAAGCCCAATGCCAAAGCCGCGGCACTCTCTCCCATTGAACGCGCATTAATCACAAGCACAACGGGAGAGCCTGTAAGCCTCGCGATTTCCGCCGTGCTGTTTTCTCCCCCGTCATAGAGTCCCATTGCACCCTCGATTAATGCGATGTCTTTCCCGCGTGATGTTGAGTCGAAAAGCTGAAGAGTCCTGTCCTCCGTCATTAGCCACGTGTCGAGATTGTACGCCTGACAGTTTCCGGCCATGCTGAGATATTCGCGGTCAATGTAGTCCGGCCCGGCCTTGTACGCTGAGACAGTCAGCCCCCGCTTTCTGAGGCAGGCGAGAAGGGCGCATGTTACTGTAGTTTTCCCGGAGCGGCTTGATGTCCCGGCGATTAGTACGCGCCTCAAACGGCTAATTCGCGCTCAAGAATCTTCCACAGGATTAGCGCGGCGATTCCTGAGACTAAATATTTCACGCCGAGAACGGGAGCATTGTAGAAGAATGAATATACCCATGGGCTTTGGCCTTCGGGGGCATACTGCGCGAAAAATATCGCCCCGGAAACTATGCTTGATGATGTCATTCCTGCAAACGCGAGAATGAGTCCAAGCCACCACGGGTGAAGGTCAGCCAGTCCCACGAATGAATAGGCCAGCGGGTAATCAAGAATGGCCTGCACGGGGTTGTAGACGTATGCGCCGAGAAGTATACGCAGTACACCGGACAAAGCTCCGGCGGCAATTCCCCATTTCCATCCGCGGCGGTACGTGAAAAGAATCAGCGGGACAAGCTCAAAGTCTACTGAGCCTCCCTGCGGCATCGTGAAAAGGTTGATTTTTGTCATGACAAACGACAGGGCTACGCATAAAGCACACTCAATCATTGCGGCGGTGTTTGCGCGTCTTGAAGGCATGATGTTTCCTCCTGATGTGCGAAATTTTCAGGGCGGGTATAAATTTTGTCTCCCTGCGGCGGAATTGCCCGCTTCAGGTTCAAAGGGTCGGTGATTTTTCTCACCCTCTCAGCAAAAATAAGCTCCCCTGAATGCAGAATATTATAACGCTTTACGCAATTTATGTTAAAATTCAATCAGTAAAATTCATGTCAAGGGAGTAATGTTTAATGAAAAAATTTTGCGTTACGTTTTACCTTTTCATACTGGCATCGTTTGTGTTCGCGATGTCAGGCTGCGGGGGCAGCAGCGGCGGAACTGTCGCCATCAATGACAACGGCAGCGGCGGCAACACTTCCACACAGTCAGCACAGAGCAGGAGAATGATATTCACCTCATCGGCACTCAAGCGCGGCAAAAACTACAGGCTTTTTCTGGGGAAAAATGCAAACGCGTTAGAGTTAAATACACCGGAGAACCCGAAATTTTTTCTTCCTCCTGTAACAAGAGGAAGCGAGGATATTACGCTCAATCTTGAGTTTAGCAGCGAGGTGAACCCGGATTTACCGTTCATGATTACGGAAGGGGATGGCGAAACGGTGGTGTTCTCCTACAATCCCAAAGGAACGGGCGAGGACACAACATCAAGGCAAGTTAAGCGTTACGGCGACGGAATGTATTATTTAACATACTCAAGCCTTACGCTCACGGGCGCGTCAGTCGAGCTTGAAGAAAGCGAGGGAATCATTGACATCGTGCTTAACTCTGACGGTACAGCCACAGCAAGCGGGGATGAAGTCCCCGTGTATGATTATGTGTGGCACGCAGACCCTCAGCACCCGGCGGAATATTGGACGCTCGGCGCGAACGGGACAGATGAGCTTGACGCGGACGCATACGAGACGGCAATAGAGGAAGGCGGCACGAACAACGGAATCTATATCGCCCGTGATATTCGCTACACTTCAGACACGCTGAACTTCACGACATCACAGACAGCCACAAAGGACGAGGATACAGAGTATGTAGTGTATTACGATTTCACGTCCGAGGCTGTAAGGTCGGCTCTTGCTAATGTTGTGTCTACATACGGGTCAGCGTACAGCAGCGACAAGTACATTTTCGCGACTCTCCCGATGTCCATGGGCATGGGCGGCGGTATGCCCGGCGGAACAATGCCCAGCGGTGATATGGGCGGCTTCCCCGGCGGAAATATGCCCAGCGGCGACATGGGCGGGAATCCTCCCAGCGGTATGCCCAGCGGCGACAGAGGCGGAAATCCTCCCAGCGGCGGCTTCCCCGGCAATAATACTCAGCTTCCCATTATGGGCGCGGCTTCTGACAGCTCAATAGCGGCTGTTTCAACAATGCTTCACTCATCGGCGGACGCTTACGCAAACCCCGTGCTTCACATCACCGAACCCGGAACTTACAGACTTTCAGGAACATGGAACGGTCAGATATGGATTGAAACGGGAGCTAAGGCACGTCATCAGGTCGGGCTTATCCTGAACGGCGTTACGGTGAAATGCAAAGTTGCACCCGCGCTTGTGTTCTACAAGGTCTACAAGTGGGCAGAGGATAACGGCTACGATGACCAGGACACATTAGCCACTAATAACCTGTGGCGGAATATCGGCGGGAAAATGTTAAGCGGAGACGGATATTTCTACAACGGCGCAATTGTTGAGGTTGCTGACGGGACGACAAACACCTTCACCGGCGCGAACGTCTACAGGATTCTTGAGCTTTGCCCGAAACTTACGGACAGCGGAGACGAAGAAGTTGTGAAATACACAGGCTCAAGCATAAAGATAGGGACAGACATCGGCCAGCAGGAAAAGATGTACAAACTTGACGGGGCATTCCATTCCCGGCGGTCTATGGTAATCGGCGGAGGCGAAGCGGGTACAGGTACGCTCAATATTACGTCCTCGACATATGAAGGTCTCGACTCTGAAATGCACCTTGTTGTCAACAGCGGCATAATCAATGTTACGGCGGCTGATGACGGAATCAACGTCAACGAGGATTATGTTTCAGTGTTCCAGATGGACGGCGGGACTCTCACGGTGTCTTCAACAGGCGGAGACGGCATAGACTCTAACGGATGGATTGCCATCAACGGCGGAAAGGTTGACATCACCGCAGGAAGCTCAAGCACAGGTGTTGAGGCAGGCATGGACTATGATAATGATTTATACATCTACGACAGCAGTGCGTACACATATCATCAGGCAAGCTCACAGGGCGGCGGCGGAAATACTCCCCCAAGCGGCGGTACAGACACAGGCACAGCCAGCGGAGACCAGTCCGGCAGCACAGGCACAGGCACGACAAGCGGCGACCAGTCCGGCACGGATACAGGAACAACAACATACAACACACTTCCTGTAACCGAGATAAAACATACCATCGGAAACGGCGCGGCGGTGTTCATATTGTTCCCCAACGATTCAACCATTCAGACTGACACCGAGGGCGAAAGGACAATCCCTCCAAGAAGTAACTCATTCGTCATTGAGCACAAGGTAAACGATTTCTCCGGAATATATGGCTATTGAGTCCTAATACGGATGATGAGGGTACTTCCCTAGGGGGTACTCTCTTTTTTATGGCCGGAATGAGTGTAGAATAGGCACATCACATTTCACATACTCGGAGGAATTTCCATGAGGAAAATTTTTCTTGCGCTGATGATTCTGTCAGTGTTCGCAATATCAGGGTGCGGGGGCGGCTCGTCGTCATCAGTGAATCCCCCTGTAATAAGCCCGGAGGTTAAAGAAGTAATCGTGCTGAGTTCGCCGGCTCTTGAGCGAAATAAACGCTACAGGATTTACACAGGCGCACAGCTCTCAGGCATGAACGGCGCGAGATATTACGTCTCAAACACGGGAAGCACCGCAGTTCAGTCGACACTAAATCTCAGCTTCAGCGTTGTGTTAAGCGCAGATGAGTCATTTATTGTCGTGAATGATTCGCCGGACTCCGCAGATCATTCCGGCGGGGTAGTGTTCGCGTATGACCCTTCCGGCGTTCTTGACACGTTCACTTCAGGCGGAAATATCGCGTTCACTGAAGGCCGTCCCATGTACTATAGGACTCTCAGCCTCTCGAACACAGCAGGCACAGACGAAACAGGCGGGCATTACGTCATGAAGGCTGAGTCGGCTGATGTATATAGGGAGTACACAAGCGGAAGGGGTACTACCTCATTCGCTGTCGGGACAGGAAGCGCGCTGAGTTTTGTTGCTGACGATGAGAGCTACGAGCCTAGAAACATACCTGCGTCAGGAAATATTCTGCGGCTTGTCCGAACGGTCAACACATTCTCAGGAATAATCCCCGAATATTAGCGCGGCAATTCAGGCGTGGGAGTCTCTTTTTCCGGGACTCCCTGCTTTTACGGAGATGATGACATGAATATGCTTCCTCACAATCACGACAGCAACATGGGCGCGATACTTGAGCGAATGCCGGATGGGGAAAAATTTTCGGAGGCCGCCTCAGTTTTCGCGCAGTTAGGAGACGGGACGAGGCTCAAAATATTATGGCTCTTGTGCCACACAAGGGAATGCGTTTCGGACATTGCCGCGGCACTGGGACTCAGCAAAGCCCTAGTATCACATCATTTGCAGCTGCTGAGAAGGTCGAATCTTGTTACGGGGACTCGCTCAGGCCAGGAGATTCACTACTCACTCAGCGACACTGACGAGGCAAAATTAATCCACAAAACTATAGAAGCTATGTTCAAGATAACATGCCCGTCAAAAATTATTGACTCCCAAAATTAAAGCAGTATAATTCCCTCATCATTCAAACAATCAAACAATCATTTGAATATTGAGAGGTGCTTAACGGTGAAAGAGCGCGTGAAAATCATCGTGCGTATTGTCATGGCCGGGCTTATTCTTGCGGTGCTGAAATTTTCTGAGTCCGCCGGATATTTTGAGGGCGTGAAATTCGCGGGAGTCCTTTACGTCATTCCGTATCTTATTGCGGGCTATGATGTGATTATCGAGGCTGTGAACGGAATCAGGGAGGGCGAAATTTTCGGGGAGTGCTTTTTGATGACCGTTGCCACAATAGGCGCGTTAATTCTCGGCGAATACCCTGAAGCCTGCGCAGTGATGATTCTGTATCAGACCGGGGAATTATTCTCGGACTATGCCTCAGACAGGACGCGGGAAAATATTTCGGCGTTGATGGACTTGCGTCCCGATTTCGCGGAAATAGAGACAGCACCGGGAGAGTCAGAAAGGGCTGACCCGTCATCAGTAACAGAAGGCAGCGTGATAATCATCCGTCCGGGCGGGAAAATACCGCTTGACGGCGTAATACTTGAAGGCAATTCGGGACTCGATATGCGGGCTTTGACGGGTGAGAGCATTCCTAGGAGCGTTAAGCCGGGCGATGAGGTGTTAAGCGGGTGCGTGAACCTTTCGGGAGTCCTGCGCGTCAAAACGACAAAGACATTCACCGAGTCAACAGCGTCAAAAATATTAGCCCTCATAGAGTCGTCAGCAGAAAACAAATCACATTCCGAGAAATTCATTACACGTTTCGCGAAAATATATACCCCGTTCGTTTGCGCCTCTGCGTTAATCCTCGCGGTAATCCCTCCGATATTCGCCGGTAATTTTCGGGCTTGGGTCTACAGGGCATTGACATTCCTTGTGGTGAGCTGTCCCTGCGCGTTAGTCGTGAGCGTTCCTCTTGCGTTTTTCGCGGCTGTCGGCAGGGCGGGGAGCCGTGGGATTCTCATAAAGGGCGGAATTTTTGTCGAGCGACTCGCGAATCTGTCAGCAATAATTTTCGACAAGACCGGGACATTAACGCGGGGAGTTTTTGACGTTGCCGGGGTATATCCTGAGTCTGTTACGGCGGGCGAGCTTCTGCACATGTCAGCACATGCCGAAAAATATTCCTCACATCCTATAGCTGAGGCGTTAAGGCGGGCTTATTCCTGCGGGGATGACTCGTGCGAAATTTCGGGCGCGGAAGAGATTCCCGGGTTCGGAGTCCGGGCAAATGTCAACGGCTCGGAGATATGTGCGGGAAATTCTGCGTTCATTTCAGGGGTTACAGGCGATGATGTCAGGCCGTGCGGAGAGTCGGGAACGGTGATACATGTAGCCTCAGACGGGAAATATTCCGGCCATGTCGTAATCTCGGACAAGGTGAAGGACAATGCCCGGTCAGCGGTTGAAATGCTCCGGGCTGAAGGTGTCGGAAATATCATAATGCTTACGGGAGACTCTGAGCCGTCAGCAAAAGAAACAGCAAAGGCACTCGGAATTGATGAGTATCACAGCAGTTTATTGCCTGCGGACAAAGTGAAAATAGCCGGGGGCGTGAAGGGAGTCCGGGCGTTTGTCGGGGACGGGATAAATGACGCTCCTGTGCTGGCTTGCGCTGATGTCGGGATTGCGATGGGCGGTCTTGGTACTGACGCGGCAATAGAGGCGGCTGATGTTGTGATTATGGATGACGATTTAGCGAAAATCCCGGAGGCCGTGAGAATTTCCCATAAATGCATGAGAATAGCGCGTGAGAATATATACGGCTCTATAGGCGTGAAGATCGTGTGCCTTTCGCTAGGGGCGGCGGGTGTTGCCGGGATGGAGCTTGCTGTTTTTGCTGACGTGGGAGTCTTGATTCTTGCGGTGCTGAACTCAATGCGGGCTATGATTCGCTGAACGAGGCTTTAAGGGCGTGGCGGAATTTCTGCGCGGCTTTCGAGAGAAGAGCGTCTTTCTTCCATGCGAGGACGAGTCCGGCTTTCACTTCAGGCATTAACGGTATGAACTTGAGGCCGCTGTCAGCCCCGGTATTCACGATGCCTTCTATTGTGATGAGGACTCCGAGTCCCTCACGCGCCATAATGGAAGCGTTGTAGGCGAGATTGTGAGTCCCGGTGATATTGAGGCGGTCAGCGCGTAATCCTAGCCATTCGGACAATTCGCCGTGTGTTTGAGCCTGATGTGAGAACAATAATTCCCGGCCTCTGATGTCTTCCGGGGTTACTGCGTCATGCGCGGCGAGTTCGTCATCATCCCGGACAACTGCGCCCCATCTGTCAGAATACGGGAGTGATATATACTCGTAATCGCTGAAGTTTGCTTTTCCCACAAAGAGCGCGAAATCAATCAGGCCATGTCCGAGCCTCATGGAAATGTCTTCAAAGTCCCCGCTTATCATCCTGTAGTCTATTCCGGGGTACTCAGCGCGGATTTCACGCAACACTTTTCCGATATAGCTGACTCCGGGAGTCTCTCCCGCTCCGATATATACGGTGCCTGTAATCGTAACGCTGTCAGTTCCGGCAAGCTCGGCGAGAGTTTTTGCTTCGAGGTCAATAATTTCCTGCGCCCGTTTCCGCAGGAGTATTCCGTCATTGGTGAGGCGTATTCCGTATTTCTCGCGGACGAATAATACCCGGCCTGTTTCGCGTTCGAGCTTTCCGAGCTGCTTGGAGAGTGCCGGCTGTGCCATGTGGAGACGGTGAGCGGCGCGGGTGATGTTGAGTTCGTTTGCGGCCTCAAGAAAATATTTCAGGAGATGTATTTCCATGCTGTTATCTGCCGAACAATTCCGAATGTGTAGCGACACGCGAGAAGACAAGAAGCTCAATCTTTGACGCGGGCTGTATCCTGTACACCAGCAGAAGGTCTCCCTTCACGTGGCATTCCCTGAACCCCTCAAATTTTCCTGTAAGCTCGTGGTCTTCCCATTCCGGGGGCATAGGGCCGTCATTAACCGCAAGGATTGACATTGCCTCTTTGATTCTGTGCATGTCATGCTTCCCGGAGGCTTCGAGGCGTTCCCAGTCTTTCTCAAAATCTTTTGTCTGACTGACATCCCGGAAGCGTCTTGTACGTTTTCTTTTCGCTGAATCCTTTTTGCTAGTCATTGTCGTTTTTTTCATGATAATTCAGCCAATTCTCGGCTATTTGCTTTGCTTCCTCCATTGCCCTCAATGTCGCGGGGGAGGGGTCTTTTTCGTAGTAATCCCTGCGCCACTGCGCCCGGAGCTTTCGCACGTCCTTTCTGATTTTCTGCGTGTGTTTCCTCGCTGTGTGGAAATTATTTCTGACTCTCTGCATTGTCTTTCACCTCATAATATTTTTCTCGGAATGTCTGACATTGTAGCACAGATATTAGACTTTTTCGGCACTGACTGCGATAATTACGCCATCACACAAAAATAGGAGGATTAATTCATGTTCAAGGCATTATTACTCACAGCTATGATTACCTGCCTCACATCGTCAGCATTTGCGCTCGAAAACGACTCCCGCGTCTTCAAGATTGACCCCGAAATCAAAGCCGAGAAAGTACACTTTCACAACCGTTACGGAATAGAGCTTACCGGGGATATTTATTACCCGAAAAATTTTGACCCGGCCAAGAAATACGCGGGAATAGCGGTATGCGGGCCTTTCGGTGCGGTAAAAGAGCAGGTCTCAGGACTCTACGCTCAGGAAATGGCCAAAGCCGGATATGTCGCAGTTGCGTTTGATCCGTCATTCACAGGCGAAAGCGGCCCGGAAAATGCGCGCTATGTTCCCTCGCCGGAAATTAACACAGACGATTTTTCGGCGGCGGTCGACTTCCTCAGCGTTCAGGATTACATTGACCCGGAGAAAATCGGCATTATCGGCGTTTGCGGCTGGGGCGGAATCGGTCTGAATGCCGCGGCGGCTGACACGAGAATAAAAGCCTCTGTAATCTCGACAATGTACGACATGAGCAGGGTTGCCCGCAACGGATATTTTGACTCTGCTGACTCAGACGATGCCCGCTACAGCGCAAAGAAGGCCATGAACGACCAGCGCACCAAAGACTACAAGTCAGGCACAAGCGCGAGGGCAGGCGGAGTCGTTGACCCATTGCCGGAAGACGCTCCGCAGTTCGTGAAAGACTACTACGCATACTACAAGACACCGAGAGGCTACCACGCTCGCAGCCTCAACTCAAACGAGGGATGGACGGTAACAGGCTCGCTTGCGATGATAAACATGCCCATGCTTACGGACATTTCCGACATTCGCAGCGCGGTTCTCATCATTCACGGCGAGAAGGCTCACTCTAGGTACTTGGGCGAGGATGCATTCAAACGTCTGAAGGGCGGCAACAAAAAGCTGATGATTATTCCGGGAGCTTCACACGTTGATTTGTATGACAACATGGAGAAGATACCCTTTGCGGAAATTGAGAAATTCTTTGCGGAGTACCTGAAGTAAATCAGCGGGAAGGAAAAAGATTCTGCCCTGTCGGTGAAATATCCGGCGGGGTAATTTTTATTACGGAGGATGACGACATGAAGAAGCTAATACTTTTTGCGGTGATGATTTCGGCCATGACAGCGGGGTGTTCTTTTGCTGACGTTCCCGGAGTCCCGTATGTTACTCTCAATGACGGAAACAAAATGCCCGTGTTAGGTCTCGGAACATGGACGCAGGACGATACCACAGCGGAAGAATCTGTGTACACGGCAATACGTGCGGGCTATCGTCTCATTGACACAGCGAGATATTACGGCAACGAGGCCGGAGTCGGGAAAGGAGTCCGCCGGGCAATAAGCGATGGGATAATCACGAGGGAGGATATTTTCATCACCACAAAGATTATGCCGGGAAATTACGCGAACCCCGACAAAGCCATAGACAGCTCAAATAACGCTCTCGGACTCGGATATATAGATCTCATGCTGATACATCAGCCCGGATATAACGATGAGGGAGTCTACAAGGCATTGGAGCGCGGAGTCGAGGCCGGGAAAATCCGCAGCATAGGAATATCGAACTACTACACGCCCGCAGACTTTGAGCGGATAACACGAGGGGCGAAAATAATTCCGGCAGTCGTCCAAAACGAGAATCACATCTACTATCAGAATACGGAGCTGAAAAAATATCTTCAGCGTTACGGGACTGTGATTGAGTCGTGGTATCCTTTCGGCGGAAGGGGAAAAACTCACGAGCTTTTCGGGAACAAGGCCATTCAGGAAATTGCACGGTCTCACGGAAAAACACCCGCGCAAATCATTCTGCGGTGGCACATTCAGGAAGGGTACATAGTGATTCCCGGCTCAAAGAATCCTGAGCATATCCGGGAAAATATTGATGTGTTTGATTTTTCGCTCACAAATGAGGAAATTAATATTATTTCGGGGCTTGACCGTCAGCAAAGATTTGAAATCTGGTAAAATTTCCGCCGTTACAGGGTATAATACTTCAAAAGAGGTGTTGATAATGGACAAAATATTTATTCCCGATGAACCAGAAACTGACGAGAAATTCAAGAACACCGAGGAAATGACCCACATCATCGGCGTAAATCTCAAGCGCGCCAGACTCGAACGCGGGTTCTCACTCGATGAGGTATCAACAAGAAGCACCGTAAGCAAAAGCATGTTGAGCGACATTGAGCGCGGCCGGAAATGCCCTACAGTAGCCGTGCTCTACAAGATATGCGAGGGGATTCACGTCTCACTGCCCTCGCTCCTGAAAGCCCCGGAGAAATTCGTTGAGGTCATCCGCAGTGAAGAGCTTGAGCAGCACGAAGACATTGACCGCCAGCCCCTGTTCAGGTACGACATTAACACGTCAATGGAAATCTGCAAGATCAGAATCGCCCCGAACACTGAAATCTCCGCAGAGCCTCACCCCGAAAGGGTCTGGGAGTACATCATGGTAATAGAGGGGAAATTCACGCTCATACTCGGCAAAGACAGCTACGAAATCGGCAAAGGCGAGGCAATCCGATTCCTTGCGAACAGGAAGCACATTTACGCCAACAAGACCGGCGAAGAGCTTTTAGCGTACTGTATCATTTATTACGGCGGGTAAGATGTTTTATTCTGCGCTCATCAACAAGGCCATTGACCTGTCATATAATGCTCATCACGGACAGAAGGACAAAGCCGGAAGGCCGTACTTCACGCACCCTTTCACGGTCGCCATGAGCATGGATACAGAGACGGAAATATGCGCCGCCCTCCTTCATGATGTTGTAGAGGACACCGGGGTTACTCTTGATGACTTGAGGAAAATTTTCCCGCCTGAAGTCGTCAATGCTGTTGACACTCTCACGCACAGGAACGGAGAAAGCTATGATGACTATATACGCCGGATAAAGGCCAGTCCCGTCGCAAAGAAAGTGAAGCTCGCTGACATTGCTCACAATATGGACGTAACGAGAATTTCAGGTGATGAGGTGCCGCGCTCAGAGTACGAAAAGCGCAGGAAGAAATACGAGCGTGCAAGGGAAATACTCACAGAGATGTGATATTATATCCCCTGCACAAAATTTTCATGCTAAGGAGTCAGCCGGAAATGAACGCAGGATATTCAGAGGAAATTGTTGACGTGATAAAAGGCTTTCTCGTTGAGGACGACTGGCATTTTGACTTTGACGAGGAAAGAGGAGTCTTCAAGTTCGGAGTGAGCATTGAGAGCAAACTCAAGCACCTGAGATACTTTATCCCCGTGAGGGAGGACGCATACACTGTTTACGCTGTCTCCCCGATAGAGGCCGACTCGGATGACGACAGCGTGATGAAAGAGATGGCCGACTTCATCTGCCGTGCCAATTACGGACTCAGGAACGGAAATTTTGAGCTTGACATGACAGACGGCGAAGTTCGCTACAAGTGTTTTGTTGACTGCGACGGAATTACCCCGTCCGAGGAAATCGTGAAGGGGAGCATAATTATCCCGTCAGTGATGTTTGACCGCTACGCCCCCGGAATGCTCGATATTATGTTCAAAGGCTCGAAAGCCGAGGAAGCAATAGCAAAGTGTGAATAATATTTATCCCTCCTGACAATTACGCCGGGAGGGATTTTTTCTGCCTTACTTCCTGAAAATTAACTTTCCCGGATAAAATATATACTCAATCCAGCCGAGCCGCTTGACATTCCTGTACAGCCATACGATACACAGGGGAATAAACAGAGCCGCGCAGAAGAAAAAAACGCTCATCACAATTATTGCAGGAACAGTGAAAGATGACAGCCCAAGAAAACGCAGCATGATTCTCAGGACAGCAATAATACTGTTGTGAGGAATATATATGACCATGCTGTAAGTGCCGCACAAAACTAGGAGGGAATTTCTGACGTTCAGCGCATAAAACACTATTAACAGCGCGGTGCTTATACATAATGCGCTTGCCGCCTCAACAAAAAGATTCCTTATGCCGCAGAAATATGACACAGAAAAAATCAATATGCCTGCAAGGAACAACATTACAGCGCGTGAAATTCTAGGATGTCTGACGCGAGTTATTATGTTCTGTCCGCTCATGAGATAACCCGCATGGAAATATAATCCGTAGTGCATTCGCCGCAGGAAGGCCGGAAGATTGTTGCCGTAAAACCCCGCCGCGAGAAATATTATTACCCATAGAAGCGCGTGAATATTCCTGTTCCCTATGAAGCGTTCGAGCAGTATGTGAAGGCTTTTCACAAAAAATAAGCTGCACAGAAACCAGTACACCGCGAATCCCCGCAAAGGAATATAATAAAGTGAACTCATCGCAGCAACGGAAAAATTTTCTGTATTGTCCAAGCCGAGAGAATGAAACATAAAAAATTTCGGCAGCCACAGAAGAAATGAAAAATACAGTCCCGGAAGATATATATCAGCGGCACACTTCATGATACGCCGGAAAGCTCCTGAAGGTCTCTGCCTCATGCCGTCCGCATACCCGGAAATCATGAACATTAACGGCATGTGAAAATTGTAGATGAAATAATATCCTGTTACAGAAAAGAAACTGCCGCGAGTAATTATCCCGCTGTCCTCAAATCCCTTGAATACATGGCCGACAACTACGAGGATTATCGCAAAGCCCCTCAGCGAATCAAGGACAATATCCCGCCCATCGCCCTGAAGCCCTGAAGCCCTGAAGCCATTATGAGCCGTTAATTTCATTTGTCAACTGCTCCTTTCATGATTTTTTACCCATGATTTTAGCATATATTTATTCCCAGGCCTGTTTTTTTGTTGCCTGAAATCCCGCTTGAGGTGTTATCATTTACCAATTCCATTAAACACGAGGGGGAATATTTATCATGTCATACTTAGGCGAGGACATCCGCAAGCTCGGATTCGGACTCATGCGCCTTCCGAAGGTCGCAGGCTCTGAGGACGTTATCGACATTGAGCAGACAAAGCAGATGGTTGACGAGTTCCTAGCAGCGGGCTTCACGTATTTCGATACGGCCTGGGCTTATGCAGGAAGCGAGGAGGCAATACGGAAAGCACTCGTTGAGCGTTACCCGCGTGAAAAATTCCAGCTTGCCACAAAATTAGCCGCGTGGATAAACTGCAAGACACGCGACGACGCTATAGCACAGTACACGGCATCGCTTGAGCGATCAGGGGCAGGATACTTTGATTTCTACCTGCTTCACAATCTCGGCGGCCCTAGGACTCACTTCTTTGAGGATTTCGGACTCTGGGATTACTGCCTCAATGAGCGCGAGAAAGGTAACATTAAGCACTTGGGCTTCTCGTTCCATTCGACAGCAGAAGAGCTTGAAGACATCCTCACCAAGCACCCTGAAGCCGAGTTCGTGCAATTGCAGATAAATTATTACGACTGGGAGAGCAACAATATACAGTCCCGGAAATGCTACGAGGTCGCCCGCAGACATGGCAAGCCCGTTATCATCATGGAGCCGGTGAAAGGCGGAAATCTCGCAACGCCCCCCGAATCAGTCGCAAAAATCTTCAGGGAAGCAGAGCCGGAGTCTTCCTGCGCGTCATGGGCTGTACGTTTCGCCGCAGACCTAGAAGGAGTCATCACCGTCCTGTCAGGAATGTCGAGCATTGAGCAGATGAGGGACAATTTGTCGTACATGAAAGATTTTTCCCATCTCACGCCGGAGCAGAAAGACACAATCCGCAGGGCAAACGAGGAATTAGCCCGCATACCTACAATCCCCTGCACAACCTGTAACTACTGCGCGAAAGTCTGTCCCATGAATATCGGAATATCGCCGTCATTCCACGCCCTGAACGTTTACACGCTCTACGGGAATTATGACCTTGCCGCCAACCGCATATATTTTGACGTTGTTATGCAGGGACACAAGAAGGCTTCAGAGTGCATAAAATGCGGAAAGTGTGAGGCTGCCTGCCCTCAGCACATCGAAATACGCAAAGAGCTTGAGAGAGTCGCAGCAACATTCAAATAACAGACTGTAAATTTTCCCCTTGCCATAATCGGCAGGGGGATTTATTTTATTCCTCATGCTGAAATCGTTTCTCATCGTCTTATCCTTCATATCAGTGATTCCCGTCCCTGCTCCCGAATGGACTCCCCCTAATTTGCGCTGGTTCTGCGTGATGATTCCGATTGTCGGCGTGATATTCGGGGGATTATGGGCGGCACTGCGGGATATTCTCTCATGGCCGGGAGCCTCGCCAATTCTGCGCGGGTTCGTCATGATGCTTCTGACTCTGGCACTAACGGGAGGGCTTCACCTCGACGGACTCATGGATTCCTGCGACGCGATATTTTCCCACAGAGACAGGGAGACTCGCCTGCGGATTCTCTCCGACACTCACGCCGGATCATTCGCGGTAATGGGCTGTGTAATTGTCCTCATGGCGAAAACGTTATTATTCTCTGAGCTGTTCACGCTTAACGCTGACCCCTTAACCCTGTTCCCTGTGCCTATATTTTCACGCTTGGGAATGTCGGTGCTTCTCGTGAATCTTCCTTTTGCGAAAATGGGCGGGCTTGCTGTAATTCTCGGCTCGTCAAGAAATCGGCGCGACAATATTTTTCTCGTGATGATGTTCGTGATACTTTCAGCCGTAAGCATGAAGATTATTCCGGCCATGTTGATTTTGTGCGTAATACTTCACGTGATAATATGCGTTAAACTTTTCGGGGGCATAACAGGCGACCTTCTCGGAGCGTTCGTTGAAGCCTCAGAAGTAATCATGCTGTCCGGGATGGTGATAATGTTTTGCATCTGATAATCGGCGGACGTTACATGGGAAAAGAGATTACGCGCTGAAACTTTACGGGGGTTTCAGGAATGTATATGACCTTTCGCGGAATGACCCGGATAATATACAGCCCGGGCTTGTTACGGACATTCACGAGGGGGCAAAGTCTCTGCTTATGCGCGGGATTAGTCCGGCAGAATTTTTTGCTGACAGGATAAATATATTGCGCGAGTGCGTGATTACTGGCGATGAGATTTGCGGGGGAGTTGTTCCGGCGGACTCCTTCCTGCGAAAATGGCGCGACGAGACCGGGAAGCTGTACCAATATTTAGCGAGTGAGGCGGAAATTGTTGACCGCGTTTTTGCCGGATTACCGCTGAGGCTGAAAGGGTAAAATTCCATGAAGTATATATTTTTCGACATCGACAATACATTAATCAGCCACAAGAACAAGCCGCATATCCCCCCCGAAACTTTGACGGCAATAAATCTCCTGCGTGAATCCGGCCATGTTCCTGCGATTGCTACGGGGCGGGCGGGATTCCTGACTATGACGGCGGCAAAAGCGTTCGGGATTAATTATCTTGTGTGCGCGGGAGGGTCTGAGATTTTTGTTGACGGGAAGAAGATTCACACGGCGTACTTTCCCGGCGAATATATAGCCTCATTCCGTGAAACAGCGTCAAGATTCCCGGACATCACAGCGGCGGCTGGCGAGGAATATTTATACGCGGACAATGATTTTGACTCCTTCAGGGAATATTTCAGCTCTCAGGCCGGGTATGACTGCATAAGGCCGTTGCAGGAGCTTGAGCGGGCGACAATGTGCTACATTATGCGGCCTCACAGTATGCTTGACGTGTCGCACGGGATATTCTTCACCCCTCCTGCGGGCGTAAGACTCGAAATAATGCGGGGCTTCACGGAGGCGAGATGCTCAGAGTCTACCAAATGGCGCGGAATCGAAATGATGATAGAGGCTCTCGGCGGTGATATTTCTGACGTTGTAGCGTTCGGGGACGGCCCTAATGACGCGGACATGCTCAGGAATGCGGGAGTCGGCGTAGCTGTCGGGATATGCTCGGACGAGGCGCGGAAGGCGGCTGATTATGTGTGTGATGATATTGACGAGGGCGGAATCCTGAAGGCTTGCAGATATTTGGGACTGGTATAAACACGCGGGGAAAAAATAACGCCTGTGAAATTCAGCAGAAGGCCGGAAAATTTTTGCGTGAATGTCAAATTGAAAGCACGAAAGGGAATATAATACTGTCTGAAATAAGAGAGCCTCCGCGGAAACCGTGTAGTGAGTGTTCTGACCCGTCCTAATTAAGACATTTGAGTCTGCGGCATGAAGCCTGAATAGAAGCGAGTGTTGGCTCAGAACGTAATCATTATCACGCGAACCCGCAGGGGCATGAGAGAATTATAACAGAAAAAATAACTGCGGGGGATTAATCTTAATGTCAAAAACTTTCAGGCGTTTAATCATCACACTAATCATACTCATTCTCATACCGTCATCATCACAGGCCGTAACAAAATATGAATTTCTCACGGGATTATTGCTCGCACGGGGCATAAATTGGAGCGAGTCCCCAGAAGCCCCCTACAGCGACGCACCAGGCTTCCTTCTGCGGACGGGCTATGTGTCCGACACTGTAACGAAACTCGACAGCCCTGCAACGAGGCGCGACGCTCTGCGCTGGTGCATTGAGAGTCTCGGACTGACATTCGAGGCCGGACTCCTCTCTGACTACCCGACAGGATTCACGGACGACAGGAATCTCACCGCGTTCGAGCGGGGCTGCCTTGTCGCGGCGACTCACATGAACCCGCCTATATTCAGCGTGTCAGACTTCAAGGGGCAGAGATTTTCCGGCGCAAGCAATCTCACTCTCAACGAGGCTCGCGGCATTCTCCAGAAACTCGGCAACGCTTCCCGGAATTTTTCGCTTGACGTTATACGCAACCCCGTGAAGGGACTCCGCATTCACATTCACCGCGAGGGAGTGCCGTCCGGGATTCCTGAGTGGCGTTTTTTTGCTGACGGCATAAAGACAAAGGCAGCGGCGGATTACTTCAAGTCCTCGCTGAAAGAAGAAGGCTATGATGTCAGCATCGCGGGCGTGAATGGGAGCTACAGTATCAAGAGTCAGAAACTTGGCGACTATAATCACGTTCGGCGGCTCGAAGCAATCGCCAAAGCCAGAGGACTCACAACAAGAGTCCTTCCCTCAATGAGCAACCCGAACACGAGAGTCCTGCCCCGTTTCTGGGTCATGCTCATGATAGATCCGAGCTACTACAAAATTTCCCCGATAGCCTCAGGCGGAGACCCTACAGAGCTTCGGACACTCTCAGCGATATACAGTCAGAATAACGTTCAGGCAGCAATAAACGCGGGCTTTTTCGGGAAGCTGAAGGGCGGTAAGGGATTTCCCGTCGGCGCACTGCGTGTAAACGGGCGGAATTTCACCCTGCCTTACGACATGAGGGGCTGCCTTGCGTGGAATGATGACGATGAAGCACTTTTCGCGGTCGCAGAGGCTACAGAGGATGCAAATTACTGGCCGGAAATGACCAACGTTATACAGGCCGGGCCTATGCTGATTGATGACGGTCAGACGGCAAATTACGAGGAGAGTTTCAAGGGCGGGATAATTTCTGCGCGTCATCCCCGCTCTGCTGTCGGCCTCAACGCTGAAGGCTCATGGGTATTCATGGCGGTTGACGGGCGCAACGGTATGCACTCATCCGGGGCTACAATCAGCGAGCTTACGGAAATAATGCGGGGGCAGGGGATGGTTTACGCGCTCAATCTTGACGGCGGCGGCTCTACGGAGATAATCATTGACGGGAAAATCTACAACATTCCTTCAGACGGCTACGAGCGGAGAATATCATACGGGCTTGGAGCTGTTCCGAGATAAACGCGGGCGGGCTGTAACAGTTACCTGCACTATAATATTTGACGTGTTCACGAGAAATTCACAGGAGGCATAATTTTTCACATGCAGAAAGTTTCAGTAATAGGCGCAGGGGTCAGCGGGCAGGGTCTCGCGCTTCTTGCTCATAATCTAGGATATGAAGTATTTGTGTCAGAAATGAAATCCATATCCCCGGAGGCAAAATCACTTTTCACAGAGAATAATATAGCCTTTGAGGAAGGGCATTCGGCAAAAGTTTTTGACTGTGATACGCTCCTAATCAGCTCAGGAATCCCGCCTCAGTCAGAAATTTTGCGGGAGGCACAAAAACGCGGGCTGACTCTCACGGGCGAGCTTGATTTTGTCATTCCTCACATCAGAACCCGTAACCTTGTCTGCGTAACAGGGAGCAACGGAAAAAGCACAGTAACTTCACTCACCGGGCATATACTTTCGCGGGCGGGACTCAAGACCGGGACAGGCGGCAATCTCGGCACAGCGTCAGCCATATTCACGCAGGAAGATTTTGACGCGGTAATCCTCGAACTGTCTAGCTTTCAGCTTGCGCGGGCGACTCAGAATCTCCGGGCAAATGTCGCGATAATCACAAACTTAGCCCCGGATCATATCGACTGGCATGGAAGCTATGAGGCTTACGTTGAGGCAAAGTCCCGCGTTCTGACACTGCGAGACAAAAACGGCTGGGGAATAATTCAGGAAAGGGATTATGACACTCTCAGGCCGTCCGGCAAAATCATCACACTGTCATGGACGGAGACACCTATTCACGAAACTGACGGGCATATATTCATGGCGAAAGACCGCGCAATACTCACGATAAACGGCGAGTCGTCCACAATTTTCACATACAGCGACACAACGCTAATCGGTTCACACAATCTTGAGAATGTCGCAATGTCCCTATGCGCCGCAAAATTATCGGGTGCTGACATTTCCGGGAGGGCAAAATTTCTGCTTGAGGGGTTCAGGCCGCTTCCGCACAGGTGCGAGGATGCCGGGACGCTTGACGGCGTTCACTATATCGACGACTCAAAGGGGACGAACGTAGCCGCCACAATCACCGCAATGAAGTGCATACCGGGCAGGAAAGTAATCATTCTCGGCGGTCAGGGAAAGGGCGAGGACTATACCCCGCTGGCGCAGGCCGTGAAGGATGAATGCGATTGCGCGGTGTTAATCGGCACGGAAGCCCCGAAAATCCGGGAGGCATTACAGCGTGAAGGATTCGTGAATTTCCGCATGGCCGGGACAATGGAAGAGGCCGTAGACATTTCGCAGGCTTCAGCGCGTCCGGGAATGGTAGTGTTATTGTCGCCCGCCTGCACAAGCTGGGACATGTACAAGTCCTACAAGGCAAGGGGCGAGCATTTCTGCAAAATCGTCCGCGAAAAGATAAAATCAGCGTCGTAACATGGAAATATTGATACCGTTGATACTGAGCGGGTGCGGACTCGTGATGATTTCTTCTCTGTCATTACGCAACAGCATGGCCGGAGGGAATCCCTACGCTGCTCCCCTGAAACAGTTTCAGCTTATCGGAATGGGAGTTACTCTCATGATGATATGTTTTGCGTGGACTAGCCCGTCAGTGAAGAAGCACAGCGGAAAATTGTTCGCGCTGGCATTCCTGCTTCTTGTGCTGACGGCGATACCCGGAGTCGGGATCAAAGTCGGAGGGGCGCGGAGGTGGCTGAATCTTTTTGTGATTCGCTTTCAGCCTTTGGAGCTTGCATTGTTCGCTGTGCCAATATTCATGGCCGACAGATTAACCGATGAGGACAGCCTCACAAAGCGGGGGAACTTCCATTCATTTATCCGCCCTACCCTTATGGTGATATTGATGATGGGCATACCGTTAATGCTTCAGCCGAACTTAGGCGGGACGATTATTGTAACGGCTATATGCTTTGTCATGCACATAGAGCGGCGGGGATGGAAGTATCCTGTACTGGGCGTGATACTGGGATTCGGGCTTGTTGCACTGCTGATACTGATTGCGCCGTACAGGATGAGGAGGTTCAATGCCTTCTGGGATCCTTGGGCTGATCCTATGGGCCAGGGCTTTCAGATAATACAGGGGCTTGTAGCTTTCGCGAACGGCTCACTGACAGGAGTCGGAATCGGCAAAGGTCTTCAGGAGGAAAGGTATCTCCCTGAGTCTGACACGGATTATATTTTCCCTGCGATAGGCGAGGAGTTCGGGCTTGTAGGGACGATGTTTCTGCTGATACTATATGCGCTTTGGACATGGAGAGTCTACTACATATACCGAGACGCTAAGACTCCTTTCACGAAATCGCTGGCATTGGGTCTCACAGCCTCGGTGATATTTCCCATGTTCGTGAATGTTGCGGGCGTAACAAGGCTAATGCCGCTGTCAGGAATCCCGATGCCATTTCTCAGCGCGGGGGGAAGCTCTATGCTCCTTATGTGGGCGAAAGTAGGACTCTTAATGTCAATCAAAATGGAGAACAAGCAGTAGTCAGTAACCTCACGGCTAAAGCCGGAGGCTTGTAAAAGCCTTGACTGACTAGCCTAAGCGCAAGCTACGTTGCCTGCGAATATATAGTTACCTGCGAGCGTAAATCCTAACTTGCAGCTCTAAGGATTATGGTTAAAAGC
>JAFYBQ010000007.1 GCA_017540085.1 Synergistaceae bacterium
ATGGGATACAACTGCGAATAGTAGACAGATTTTATGCAAGCAGTAAAACGTGTTCCCGATGTGGACATATCAAGAAGGATTTGAAGCTGTCAGACCGTGTATATGAGTGTACAGAATGCGGATTAGTAATTGACCGAGATTGTAACGCCGCATTAAATTTGAGAAGCTGTAAGAAATATAGTACCGCTGGCTAGACGGGAATTAAAGCCTCTGGACTGTCGGACAAGCCTTAGTAGCACAGCGAAAAGGGACAGGTTGAATGAGGAATAATCGAAAGAGTGTTAGTAACACAAAATTACACTTTTTACGTAGCAGATGTTATCATGGCAGTATATGACGATTTCGCAAAACTCGACATCAGAGCCGGGACAATCATCAAGGCCGAGTCATTCCCGAAAGCAAGAAAGCCCGCCTACAAGCTCACAATAGATTTCGGGGCTGACATCGGCATAAAGCATTCAAGCGCGCAGATTACGGACTGTTACACGCCGGAGAGCCTCACGGGGAAAAAGATTCTTGCTGTGGTAAATTTCCCGCCCCGGCAGATCGCGGATTTCATGAGCGAAGTTTTAGTGTTAGGGACAGACAGCGGGGACGGAATCATTCTTGCAGTTCCTGACATGGCCGAAAAAGTTTCGGACGGCGATAAATTGTGCTGACACGCTGCCATAAACCGCGCTCGAACATGCTATGATTCACCCATCACAAACACAAAGGAAGATGAATAATGTTAGGCGATTTCACATACTCCAACCCTACCCGGCTTTATTTCGGGAAAAACGCGCTTGACGGCCTCGCCAAAGAGCTGGCCAATTACGGCAAAAATATTCTCCTCACTTACGGCGGAGGAAGTATCAAGAAGAGCGGAATTTATGACTCAGTCGTCGCTGTCCTCAAGTCAGCAGGAAAGAACATCGTAGAACTCCCCGGCGTAATGGCAAATCCCACCTCCGAAAAGCTCATTGAAGGCGCGAAATTAGCCCGCGAGAATAATATTGACCTGATATTAGCTGTCGGGGGCGGCTCAGTCTGCGACTACTCAAAAGCCGTATCAGTGTCAGCATATTATGACGGAGACCCGTGGGAAAAATACTTCCTCAAGATGGAGGAGCCTTCCTGCAAAATTATCCCTGTCGGCTGTGTCTTGACGATGGTCGGCACAGGAAGCGAAATGAACGGCGGAAGCGTCATCACTAACCACGCTCAGAAGCTCAAGATCGGGCATGTTTTCGGGGACAATGTATTTCCGAAATTCTCAGTCCTCAACCCTGAGTACACGTTCACCGTTCCGCAGTATCAGATGGTAGCGGGATTCTACGATATTATGTGCCACATCTTAGAGCAGTATTTATCCGGCACAGACGATAACACATCAGATTACATTTCCGAGGGCCTCATGAAATCCCTCGTCAACAGCTCGCGAATCGCCGTCAAGAATCCCAAAGATTACGAGGCAAGAAGCAATATCATGTGGACAGCAACATGGGCATTAAACACGCTCATAGCAAAAGGAAAGTCTACGGACTGGGAAGTTCACATGATAGGGCAGGCAGTCGGGGCCTACACGAACGCAACGCACGGTATGACCCTCTCAGCCGTATCACTCGCGTATTACCGCCATATACTGAAGGACGGCCTGAAGAGATTCGCACGTTTTGCCGTAAATGTCTGGGACGTTAATCCCGACGGCAAATCAGACTCAGAACTCGCAGAAGCCGGACTCAAAGCGTTAGAGTCGTGGATGAATGAGATCGGAGTCGTAATGCACCTCAAAGATTTAGGCGTTACCCCGGATATGTTCGAGGGAATAGCGGATGCTACGTTCCTGCTTGAGGGCGGCTACAGGAAATTAACACGCGCTGAAGTAATCGACATCCTGAAGGAGAGCATGTAATGAGCCGGGTACTTGTGGCGTACTTTTCCGCGAGCGGTGTTACAGGGGCAGTCGCAAAGAAATTAGCGGAGGCTTCCGGGGCTGACCTGTACGAGATTCGCCCGGCAGTAAAATATACATCAGCCGATCTCAACTGGCAGGACTCAAACTCACGTTCAAGCATTGAGATGAGGGACAAAACCTCGCGCCCTGAGCTTGCCGACAGAGACGCAAAAATTTCCGGCCATGATGTTATATTCTTGGGCTTCCCTATTTGGTGGTACGTTGCCCCGACAATCATCAATACATTTCTTGAGGCTTACGACTTCAGCGGGAAGAAGATTATTCTTTTCGCGACATCGGGCGGTTCAGGATTCGGGAAAGCTGTTGACGGACTCAAAGCCAGCGCGCCGGGAGCGTCAATACAGGAAGGAAAATTATTCCGCTCGTCAGTATCAGTGAATGAGCTAAAGAAATGGGCGGAAACTTTCACCCGTCAGCAGTAAAAATTCTTTCTCCCTTGTGAAACGCAGGGGAGAATTTTTTTGCCACCTCTGCGATATAATTACCGTCATATTTTCCCGGAAGGAGCGTAAAACATGAAGAAGATATTTTTTGCGTCATTCATTGCCGTATTAATGGCCTCATGCGTATTTGCCAGCGTGATTATGACGGCGCGTGTAGGTTTCCTCACGAGGCTGAACACATCGGAGGAAGAATTTTCGCGCATAATACAGAACAGCGACAGGACAAAGGGCTGGAATCTCCTCTCGAATCGGCACGAGCTTTACGGCGTTAAGTTCTATGACTCTCTGAATCAAATGCTGATGGCACTGGACAAAAACGACATTGACGAGATCGCCCTGCCTGACGTTGTTGCGGACTATATCATCAGGAGTAATCCGGCGTATGAGATTTGCTGCATGGCTCAGACTGTCGCGCCCATGAGTCTGGCATTCGGCTTCAGTAAGGACAGCAAGACTCTGGCGTGGAAATTTGACCGCGCAATACGTGAAATGAATGAAGATTGGACACTCCCGGAAATTCAGGGGATGTATATCTACAATGACGGCAGGACAAAGCCCGTAACATTCGCGAAATTTGAGGACGCTGAGACAGTCCGGGCAGCTGTTACAGGAGACCTTCCCCCGATAGACTACATTGACGCTTCCGGGGATCCTTCGGGTTTCAACACGGCACTTCTTGCGGAAATCGGCCGCCGTCTGAAGGTGAATATTGAGCTTGTGAATATCGAGGCAGGCGCACGGAACACCGCGCTCATGTCGGGAAAGGTTGACGTTGTTTTCTGGTACGAAACCTCAAAGGGTGCTGAATGGACTCTTGACGCTCCTAAAGGTGTAATCCTTTCCGAGCCATATTACAGCTGGAACAAGTTTTACCACATCAGGAAGAAATAGCCCGCGCTAAATCTCTGTTGCAACGTTAATGCTGAGGCTCTTAATCCCGCGAATGTTCCTGAGAGCCTCGGCGAGTTTCTGTATATCCTGCGAGTTTCCTTTGGTGATGATACATTCGAGGCATGAAGAGTGACTCAGGTGGACATGAGTCGAGCATATAATCACGTCCCCCGAATCGTGCTGCGCCGCCGTAAGACTCCGTGTCAATTCCGGCAGATGATGATCGTAAATGATTGTGATTGTCGCGCAGATTTCGCCCTCACTCCCCCGCCACCTTTCGCCCGAAAGATATTCACGCATTAGACTGCGGACGGCCTCGGATCTGTTCTGCCTGTTCTCCGCGTAATATGCTGTCTCGAACTCGGTCAATAATTCTTCCGGGACTGTTATGCTGAAGCGCGTGAGATTCTCACTTTGCATTTGATTTCCGGCGTGTTGTTTTTGCTGACGGCTCTTCTGACTCTTCCGGCTCTGAGTATTCCACATCGATGACATTGCTGTTTCCTGTGGGAATTTCCTTGCCGGTGAAGTGCTTGAAGCAGTATTTTCCGCCCGCCCCGAAAATCGCGGTGAGAAGCCCCCATCCCAAGAAGCTGAATAGATATGACGGAAGTATGAACAGCACGAAATATATTATCGTGAAGATGAACCCGCCCAGGCAGACGAACATAGGGGAGAACACGAGAAGGAGAATGCCGCGGTCTTTCGGCTCAGAGTTTCGCCAGATGTTGAGGACGAAATCGAGTCCGCCCATATACAGCGAGGGCTTCAGGAATTTCACCGCGAACTGCTTTATTTTGTCGAATGAGAACATTTTGTGAGTGCGCCTCCGTTTTTGTGCGTAAAAATTTCCGCCTATTATAGCGCAGTGAACACGGCCATGAAGTAACGCGCAAAAAAATTCCCTCCCCCGACAAATTTCAGAGGAGGGACAATCTTTCTACCCTCGCAGGACTTTCAGAAGCTCATCCGAAAATTTCAGCTCATGCCCTAAATCATAGAGGGCTTTACGCATTCTTTCCGGCTCAGTCCGCAGATTGTCGCCGTATTTCTTCAGCAGTTCATAGTACAGATTCTGAGCGTCCGACAGGCTCAAATGCCACTCGAATTTCTCATTGAATATCCCGGCAATATCGTTCAGAGTCTCGACTGACTCCAAATCAAGACCGCCGACACACATTGACGTTAATATTTCAGTCATGCAGTCCGAGAAAGCCACCCTTATGCGCTCCTCGTCCGGCTCAACCCTCCAGAATGTCGCAAGCTCAAAATCTCGTCTTATCCCGGCCGCGTCAGGCAGACTCTCTTCAAGTTTCTTCACGATCTCAGAAGTCAGCGTGAACTCAGCCGCAACAGTCAGAATCGCAGGAGGCTTCGCGCCCAGTAACGTCAAATGCTCCAATAACTGCTCATAGTTTCGGACTCTCCCCTTCACGAATCCTTCGAGGCTGTCAATGTCCTGCTGTAAAAGCTCGTTGATTATCCTGTAGCGCGAATTTGACGGGATATTGTTCAGCGTGTACTGATCGTAGCCGAATTTCTCGAACAATAATTTTTCCCGGTCATCGCTCTCGTACATGGCCTGAAGCTCTATAACCTCATCGGGCGTCAATTCCTCCGTGCTGTTTGCCTCGCATATTCCGCACGAGATTAACGCGCCTCCGCCCTGCTCGCCCTTGTTGACGTTCACCGCAAAAAGGTACTGCCCTTCAAGCCCGGTGATGTTCGATTTCACGTGAACTTTTCCCGCAGAGAACAGCGAGCTTCCGTCATCGTCAGCAACATTGAGCGCACTCCCGGCCATGTCCCAGCAGCCTTCGGAAAATTCCCGCCTGAAGTCGTCAAAAAGCGATGTGATCCCGTAATATGCCGCCATCTGTTTGCGGTCTGCCCGGCCCTGTTTCGCGCGCAATTCGTAGATTTTCCCGCCGTCTTGCAGTTCGGGGACGTTGCTGGGTGCCTCAGATAACATTCTCATAAACTCAGGCTCTAAATCCTCGCCCGTTAGAAGTTTGGCAAGCTCTATCGCCCGCGCCGCGTACCTCATAATCTGCACCGGCTCAATGCGCGAAATTTCGTCAAAAAACCATCCGCATGACGTGAACATCAAAAGCGAGTCCCTCTGCATTTCTAGGAACATTAACGCCCTGACTCTTTCCTCAGAGGATAATTTACGTATACAGTGCTTCTTGAGGAATGAGTCTACATTTTCGTCTGACCTGTCGAGAATCACATCAATATAATCATTCCTTGCGTCCCAAACGTCATGGAAATATCCGCACGACTCGTAGATTTCCGCGAGCTTGTCCCGCAAATTATTCATGGCCTCGCGCAGGGGTTTGCGCCATCGGTGATGGTATCCCGGAGTCCCGTCCCCGCAGGAGCAGTCATCGCACCATCGCTTTACGCCGTGAGAACAGCTCCATGATGATCCCTCGACTATCTTCACTTCCCATTCGGGCGGGTAAAATTTCAGGTACTCTCCGTAAACCGTCAACTGCGCCCCGGCTGTATGCTCTAGGCATTCGAGGCAGTAAGCCAGTGCCATATCCCCGTGCGCGTGATGATGTCCGTATGACTCTCCGTCTGTGGCAACATTGCACAGCACCGGCTTACCGTAAGCGGCATTCACTGTGGCAAGCTCATGCGCGAATGCCCCGCCGTCGTCAAGCAGACCTTCAAACGCTATACGCTGGGACAGTACACCGTCATAGAAGAATATATTTATGCTCCGTCCTGATGGTAGCTCGCAGACATACGAGACTCTTGTGTCGACTTTTCCGCCGGAGACATCCTGCCAGCCTCCCCAGCCTTTTACGCGGGCGGATTTTGCCTGATAGGGGGACAGTACGGTGAAGATTATTCCGTTCTCGGCTAATACTTCTAGGGTCTCGGTGTCAACAGCGCACTCAGCGAGCCACATTCCCTCCGGCATTCGTCCGAAACGTTTTCGGAAGTCAGCTATTCCCCATTTGACTTGGGTCTCTTTGTCGCGCCGGGAAGCTAACGGCATTATGATGTGATTGTAGACTTGAGCCATTGCCGGGCCGTGTCCTGAATACCGCTTTATGCCCTGCCTGTCGGCCTCAAGTATCGCGCTGTAGCAGAGCGGATCATTTTCCTCAAGCCATGACAGGAGGGTAGGCCCTATGTTGAAGCTGATTCGTGAATAGTTGTTGCAGATTCGGCGGATATAGCCCTGTTCGTTAAGTATGCGTGATGCGGCGTTGCGGCTGTAACATTCTGCGGAAATTCTTGCGTTCCAATCGTGCCAAGGGGCCGCGGATTCCTGAAGCTCTACGGTTTCAAGCCAGGGATTTTCGCGGGGCGGCTGGTAAAAATGTCCGTGAATACATATATAGCGCGGCAAAGTAACATCTCCTTCCGTAAACATAAGTTTCTTTTCTGTCTAATTATACTCATTATCGGCAATAATGCTCTCAAAACAGCGATTGATTTTTTTCACGGATAAATTTACATTGACGGAATGACGCAGGCAAAACATTAGACGGAATTATACGGGGCGTTTGATTTTCTGCGCGAATGATTTAATATTACCTAGTATACAAAATTTACACACCGAGGTGTTAATCTCAATGCGGAAAATATTATCATCACTTTTGCTTCTCACACTTCTTGCCGGAATCGCCTCTGCTGACCCGATAAGAGCCGGAATCCTCTCAAAGCTCAACATGACTCAGGAAGAGTACAGCGAGCTAATATCGAATGGGCGCAAGGCAGGCGCATGGGACTTCTTCTCATCAAAGCCGGAAGACAGAGAGATAGCCTTCAAGTTCTACGACTCGCTTCAGGCCATGCAGCTGGCACTGAACGCCGGAGAAATTGAAGAGGCCGTTTTGCCTGAAGCCGTCGCCGAGTATGTCATGAATGTTACGGGGCAGTACAGAGTAACAGCTATCGCAAAGACAAGGCCCGCGTACCTCGCATTCGGTTTCAGGCTTGACGATGCCGGCAAAGCGCTCGCGGCGAAATTCAACGATGCAATATTCGCAATGAAGGCTGACGGGACTCTCGCGGTTCTTCAGGGGCAGTACGTCTACGAGGCAGGAATCGGAGACCCTGAGACAGTCGAGTTCAGGAAGTTCGACAACGTGAAGGACAAAATCACGATAGCCGTAACAGGCGACCTCCCCCCGATCGACTACGTTGCGGCGGACGGAACTGCGGCGGGCTTCAACACCGCTGTAATCGCGGAAATCGGCAAGCGTCTCAATGTCAACATCGAGCTGATATACATCATGTCGGGCGCGAGGGCGGCTACTGTAATGTCGGGGCGTGCTGACGCTGTGTTCTGGATTCAGGGCTTCAGGGACGTTCCCAAACATTCAGACATTCCCGAAATGCTCGTGCTTTCTGAGCCTTACTACGAGTGGAACGAATTTCTGTTTATTGCGCGCTAAATCATGAAAAAATTTCTTGCTGCACTTCTGCTGATGTCTCTTTGCTGTCCTGCGTGGGCTGAAGAAGTCGTGAAACTCGGTATGCTTGGCCAGATGGGAACCAGTGAGGAGGCATATCAGAGGGGCTTTGACGATTTCAGGGCGAGAATATCCGCTGCTAATCTCCCGAAAGATATTTACTCTTATCCGTTTGTGCGTGAACTTCTTGCACACAGGAGGACAATACATTTCTACAACTCATTGATGACAATGCTAATGGGACTGCGTTCCGGGAAGGTTGACGAGGTAATTCTCCCTGAAAGCACCGGGCGTTACGTCATGAACCTGAACACAAACTATCAGGGCGAAAATTACACTTCAATGTTCACGCTTCGTTTGTCGTTCGGATTTCTTGAGGGTAACGAAAAGCTGAGGGATGAATTTAACACCGCGCTTTCGGCCATGAGGGAAGACGGTACATTAGCCGCGCTTGAAGCTGAATACGTCCACAACCCCGCGCCTAAAGTCAGGTCTCATAACCCTGAGAGATTCCCCGGAGCTGAAACGGTAACGGTAGCTGTTACGGGAGATTTGCCGCCTCTTGACATGTTCGCGGGAGACGGTAAACCTGCGGGCTACAACACTGCGATATTGACGGAAATCGGCAAACGTATTCACAAAAACATGCGATTCATGAACACGGACGCAGGCGGACGCTCCCAGGCTCTTACATCGGGCCGGGCTGATGTTCTTTTCTGGTGTCAGACCGCCGAGAATGAGCAGCTCAATCAAGCAGCCGATGAAGACCTTTACGCGCTTTTCTCCGAGAATCAGCCGGGAATGATAATGTCTGATCCCTATTACACATGGAACAGGGAAATGATACTCAGGGTCAAGAGTTCGGGCGGCTTTCTCGGCATATTCAAGTGAAGGAAGGAATAGTCAGTAACCTCACGGCTAAAGCCGGAGGCTTGTAAAAGCCTTGACTGACTAGCCTTAGCGCAAGCTACGTTGCCTGCGAATATATAGTTACCTGCGAGCGTAAATCCTAACTTGCAGCTCTAAGGATTATGGTTAAAAGC
>JAFYBQ010000008.1 GCA_017540085.1 Synergistaceae bacterium
CACTGAGACTCCCGCGCCTGCCGTAACTGAGTCAGCAGACGTAGCCGAGACTCCCGCGCCTGCCGTGAATGAGTCAGCGGACGTAGCCGAGACTCCCGCGCCTGCCGTAACTGAGTCAGCAGACGTAGCCGAGACTCCCGCGCCTGCCGTAACTGAGTCAGCAGACGTAACCGAGACTCCCGCGCCTGCCGTGAATGAGTCAGCAGACGTAGCCGAGACTCCCGCACCTGTCGTGAATGAGTCAGACGACAAAGCCGAGACTCCCGCAGTAACAGTAACAGAGACAGCGAACGAAAAGCCCGAATCATCACAGGACATTTCAGCGGACAAGCAGTAATACAGGAAGTGATATATACATGGCATCACCTCAGCGCAGCGACATACACAAAATATTAATCATCGGCTCCGGCCCTATAGTGATTGGGCAGGCGTGTGAGTTCGATTATTCCGGGACTCAGGCTTGCAAGGCTCTGCGTTCACTGGGATATGAAGTAGTGCTAGTGAACTCCAACCCCGCCACAATCATGACAGATCCCGAAATGGCCGACATTACCTACATTGAGCCGCTAAACCCCGAACGCCTCGAAGCCATAATAGCCCGCGAGCGTCCTGACGCATTATTGCCGAACTTGGGCGGGCAGTCCGGGCTGAACCTTTGCGCCGAACTCAGCAAGGCCGGAATCCTCGCAAAATACAATGTTGAAGTTATCGGCGTACAGGCTGACGCAATCGAACGCGGAGAAGACCGCATAGAGTTCAAGAAGACAATGAACGCGCTTAATATCGACATGGCCAAATCTCAGGTCGCGTACTCCGTTGATGAGGCACTGAATATCGCTGAGACACTCGGCTACCCTGTTGTTTTGCGCCCGGCTTACACTATGGGCGGGGCCGGGGGCGGACTCGTCTACAACCGTGAAGAATTGCGGACAGTCTGCGAAAGAGGATTACAGGCAAGCATTGTCCATCAAGTTTTGGTTGAAGAGTCGGTGCTAGGCTGGGAGGAATTAGAGTTAGAGGTTGTCCGCGACAAAGACAACAACATGATTACAGTGTGCTTCATTGAGAATGTTGACCCAATGGGAGTCCACACCGGCGACTCATTCTGCGTTGCCCCTATGCTGACGATAAGCACTGAATTACAGTCCCGGCTTCAGGAAATGGCGTACAGAATCGTGGAGCATATCGGCGTTATCGGCGGGACAAATGTACAGTTCGCGCATGACCCGAAAACAGACCGCGTTATAGTGATTGAGATTAACCCGCGCACATCCCGGTCATCGGCTCTTGCGTCAAAGGCTACGGGCTTCCCGATTGCGCTTGTGTCGGCGAAACTTGCGGCGGGACTCACTCTCGCGGATATACCCTGCGGGAAATATGGCAGTCTCGACAAGTACAAGCCGGGCGGTGATTATGTTGTCGTGAAGTTTGCGCGGTGGGCGTTCGAGAAATTCAAGGGAGTGCAGGACAAACTTGGGACTCAAATGCGGGCAGTCGGCGAAGTTATGAGCATAGGCAAGAATTTCCGGGAGGCACTGCAGAAGGCTGTCCGCTCTCTTGAGAAAGACCGCTACGGACTCGGCCATGTGAAAAATTTTGCCTCCCTCACGAAATCCGAATTACTAGGAATGCTCGAATATCCCACGAGTGAGCGATATTTTGTGATGTATGAGGCACTGAGGAAGGGCGCGACAGTTGACGAGATTCACGCGCTGACTCACGTGAAAGCATATTTCATTGAGGAAATCAAAGCTCTTGCTGACGAGGAAGAATACATACTCACATTCAGTGGGAAAAATCTTCCTGATGATGTATTGATTCAGGCAAAGAAAGACGGATTTTCTGACCGCTATTTAGCCGGACTGCTCAATCTCAGCGAACAGGCCATCAGGGAACGCCGCGAATCTCTCGGACTCATTGAGCACTGGGAAGGAGTCCACGTAAGCGGGACAGAGGACGGAGCATATTACTACTCATCATATACCCATCCGGCAACGACCCCTCCGCGACCCCTCCGCGACCCCTCCCTGCCCTCCCCTTTCGCAGGGGAGGCAGGAATCCCGGCGAGTCTCTCGTCCCCCCTGTCAAGGGTGGAATTAAAGGGGGGTGAACCTCGCGAGGAGATACAGGGGGGTAACTCCTCACGCAAAATTATGATACTCGGAGGAGGCCCGAACAGAATCGGACAGGGAATCGAGTTCGATTACTGCTGTGTTCACGCCGCGCAGAGTCTCCGCAGACTTGGCTTTGAGACGATAATCGTCAACTGCAACCCCGAAACAGTCAGCACAGATTACGACACGAGCGACAAGCTATATTTCGAGCCTCTCACGCTTGAGGATGTTCTCAGCATTTACCGCGAGGAGAAGCCCGCCGGAGTCATCGCGCAGTTCGGAGGGCAGACACCGTTAAATTTAGCCTCAGAGCTTGAGCGGAACGGAGTCAAAATTCTCGGAACATCCCCCGAAATCATAGACCTTGCCGAAGACCGGGGGCGGTTCAAATCAGTGATGGACTCGCTGAATATTCCCATGCCTGAGTCGGGAATGGCTGCAACTCTCGATGAGACGCGAGAAGTCGTAAGCAGAATCGGTTATCCCGTCATGGTGAGGCCGTCTTACGTTCTCGGCGGGCGCGGTATGGAGATCGTTTACGATGAGGAGAGCCTAGCCGCTTACGTCAACGCCGCTGTAGGTGTTACACCTGACAGGCCGATACTGATTGACCGCTTCTTGAATCACGCGCTTGAATGTGAAGCCGATGCCATCTGCGACGGGACTCACGCTTACGTCCCCGCCGTCATGGAACATATAGAGCTTGCCGGGATTCATTCGGGCGATTCGGCATGTTTTCTCCCGTCAAGACACATTTCACCCGAAGCATTAGCGACAATAAAAGACTACACGCGCAAAATCGCTGAGGCCATGCACGTTGTAGGACTCATGAATATACAGTACGCGATTGAGGCGGGAAAAGTTTTCGTGCTTGAGGCGAATCCGAGAGCGTCAAGAACTGTCCCGCTTGTGTCGAAAGTCTGCGGGATTAAGATGGTTCCGCTTGCTGTCGAGGCAATTACGCACGAATTAACCGGAAGGCCGTCCCCGCTTGAGAGTCTCAAAGAGAGAGTCATACCCTATTACGGCGTGAAGGAATCCGTTTTCCCGTTCAACATGTTTCAGGAGGTTGACCCAGTTTTAGGGCCTGAGATGAGATCTACGGGCGAGGTTCTCGGACTTGCGTCAATGCCGGGCGAGGCGTTCTTCAAGGCAGAGGAAGCCGCCGGAGGAAGCCTGCCTTTGTCGGGGACTGTGCTATTTGCCGTGAGTGATTCCGACAAGAAGGACATTGTACCCATCGCGCAGAAATTCAGCTATGCGGGGTTCAGGATTCTTGCGACTGTGGGAACGTTCGAGGCTCTGAGATATTCCGGCGTTGAGTGCGAATGCGTGGGACATGGCCGCCCTGACATATTAGACCGCGTAATCAACGGCGATGTTCAGATGATAATCAATACCCCGCGTGAGAAGGCTCTCACGGAATCGGGAAGCATTCTGAGACGGAGCGCGGTGAAAATGGGCATACCGTATGTTACGACACTTGCGGCGGCTGACGCTGCTATAGAGGGAATTATGACGGTGAAAGCCCGCGGGACTAATTCCCAGTCTCTGAAGTCCATAAAGGAATGGCATGACCTGATACATTAAGGCCGTGAAAATTTCCGTGCGCCTCCTGCATATTCGCGGGGGGCATTTTTTTTGAGGGGGGCGCGGGAAGGGATAAACTTTACTTTTGCCGTTATGGGTGCTAAACTCAGTCAGCTATTATCCAATATTATATTTACAGGGAGTGCAGAAACTTTCAATGGCAACACGAAGAGAACCCAGATTCAAATTATGCCGTCATCTTGGCGTTAATGTCTGCGGTCATCCCAAGGCGTTAAAGAGGGCTGACACAAAGAAGAACGCCTCAGCAAGCGCGGCGCGTACAGGGCAGAAGGTCTCACAGTACGGCCTTCAGCTTTTGGAGAAGCAGAAAATCAAAGCGTACTACGGAATATTAGAGCGTCAGTTCGCACGGTATTTCAATGAGGCCAGCAAGAGCGACGAAATGACCGGCGTAGCTCTCCTCAAAGCTCTTGAGTGCAGGCTTGACAATCTCGTTTACCGCACGGGGTTCGCCCGCTCGATTCGCCAGGCTCGCCAGCTTGTAACGCACGGGCATATACTCGTCAACGGCTCAAAGGTAGATATTCCGTCATACGGCGTGAAGGTCAACGATGTAATCAGCCTCAAGGAAAAGACACGCACGAATCCCCTTGTCGAGTCAAATTTCACGGGGCTTGTGTCGTTCAATGTCCCCTATCTTGAGAAGGATAAAGCACAGTTCAGCGCGAAATTAATCCGTGAGCCTATGCGCGAGGAATTACCGATTGATGTAACAGAAATACTTGCGGTCGAGTTGTATTCAAAGTAAAATACAGGCCGTAACAAAAATATAACTCTTATCGAGAGAGGCGGAGGGACCGACCCTGTGAAGCCCGGCAACCTGTTTGAATCAGGTGCCAATATCGGCAGCAAGTCAAAGCTGGATGATGAGAGAGAGGGACAAACGGAAAAATTTGCGTGTACTCTCTTGAATTATTCAGGAGGGTACATTTTTTTTGCCCATAACATAATAAGGGAGGCTATATTCATGGCAGACAGCTTCATATTCTCATCCGAGTCAGTAACAGAAGGACACCCCGACAAGGTAGCGGATCAGATTTCGGACGCAGTACTTGACGCAATACTCACGGAAGACCCCGCAGGCCGTGTAGCGTGTGAGACTCTCGTGTCGACCGGGTTCGCGGTGATTGCAGGCGAGATTACGACAAAGGCACATATTGACATCCAGAAGATTGCCCGCGAGACGATAAACGGAATCGGCTACACGAATGCGGATTACGGTTTTGACGGAAATTCTTGCGCTGTATTCGTCGCGATAGATGAGCAGTCCGGGGACATAGCGCAGGGAGTTGACGATGCTATAGAAGTCCGGGGTTCAGGCGCGGGAGAAGAAGACGTGTCGAAAATCGGCGCAGGGGATCAGGGAATGATGTTCGGTTACGCCACGAACGAGACAGAAGAATTTATGCCCATGCCCATAGCCTTGTCCCATGCGTTAGCCCGTCAGCTCGCGAAAATCCGCAAGGACGGAACATTGTCATATCTCAGGCCGGACGGAAAGACTCAAGTCTCACTCCGCTACGAAAACCGCAAGGCCGTCCACGCTGACACAATCGTAGTCTCAACACAGCATGACCCCTCCGCAAGCCTCGAAACAATCCGGGAAGATATGATTTCCCGCGTCATAAAGCCGATAATCCCCGCGAATCTCATCGACAAGGACACGCGGATATTCGTGAATCCTACGGGGCGTTTCGTGAAGGGAGGCCCCGCGGCTGACTCAGGTCTCACAGGGCGGAAGATTATCGTTGACACTTACGGCGGATGGGTTCCGCACGGGGGCGGAGCGTTCTCCGGGAAAGACCCGACAAAGGTCGACAGAAGCGGCGCATACATGACACGTTACGCGGCGAAAAATATTGTTGCGGCGGGGCTTGCTGACGAGTGCCAGATTCAGGTGGCCTACGCCATAGGAGTCGCCGAGCCTGTATCGCTGAACGTCAACACATTCGGCACGGGGAAAATTGACGAGGGAAAAATAGCGTCATTGCTCCGGGAATATTTCGATTTCCGCCCGGCTGCTATCATCCGTGATTTAGGTCTCAGGAAGCCTCAGTACAAAGCACTTGCGGCGTATGGGCATATGGGAAGAATTGATTTGCCCGTCCTGCCCGGCTGGGAGAAAACCGACAGGGCCGACGCTCTCAGGAAAGCCGCGGGAATTTAGCGCGGTGAAAATTTGTCCCCTTCTCTGTGATAGTCGGAGAGGGGATTTTTTTTGTCGTTACGCAAAAAGCATAGTGAAGAATACCACGTACACAAGCCCCGGAAGCATGTCGCCCAGTTTCAGCCGCGTAACCTTCAGCATGTTCAGCCCGATTCCCATTATCATCAATCCGCCAAGCCCCGAAATATTCGCGTACATTGACTCCGTTATGACGCTCTCAGCCCATGACGCTCCGAGAGTAATTGCCCCCTGATATATGAACATGGGAATCACTGAGAACATCACGCCGACACCGTAAGCCCCCGCCATCATTGACCCCGCTATGCAGTCCATTATTCCTTTCGTCATTAATATTTCGGGATTGTGCCTGAGTCCGTCCTCAATTGAGCCGATTATAGCCATTGACCCAACGCAGAAGAGAAGAGTCGCGCTCACGAATCCGTCTGTGAATTTTTCGTTTGACGTGTGAATTTTTGCCTTCAGCGTGTCGCCGATGGAGTTTAATTTTGTCTCAATACCAAGAATTTCACCCGTTACAGCTCCAAGAACAAGACTCAGCAATACCGCTATTGAGTGTTCAGTCTTGAGTGTCATATTCACTCCGACATAAATTGTGAACAGTCCCAGGCAGTTGAAGATAGTATCATTCATTTTTTCGGGGATGAATTTTCCGGCGGTGAGTCCGATTATACTTCCGAGAATTACGGTTAATGAGTTGAAGATTGTCCCTCCTGCGGGAAGCGTACTGAAGATTTCAAGCATTACAGAAAAGTTTTCTCCTTTACGTTTTCGGGTAATTATATCGCGTGATAGAATTGACGCGGAAAAAATATCCCACTCAGCAAGGAGACATTCACACATGAAACTCAACAACATAATGAAGCAGGCTAGGCAGATGCAGTCTCAGATGATGCAGATACAGGAAAATTTAGCGTCCGAGACAGTAGAGGCCAGCGTCGGCGGGGGAATGGTAACAGCTACATTCACAGGGCAGGGCGACATGAAATCCGTAACAATTGACCCTGAAGTGATAAATCCTGACGACAAAGAAATGTTAGAGGATCTCATAATTTCGGCGGTCAACGAGGGACTCAAGAAGAGCCGCGAGCTTATGAGCGAGAAAATGGGCGGAATAACAAGCGCGCTCGGCGCAATGGGAATGGGATTCTAATTCTGACTCTGACTCATGGAATCTCTTGACAGCCTCGTGAACGCCCTCAAGAAATTTCCCGGACTCGGCCCGAAAAGCGCACGGCGTATAGCGTTCCACCTCCTGAAACAGGACAGCAGAGAGCTTCAGCGCATAGGGGGACTAATCGCGAACCTGAAGAAAGGAGTCGTAACATGCTCCCTTTGCGGAAATATATCGTCAAAAGACCCCTGCAATATTTGCTCTGACCCTCTCAGAGACCGCAATATTATCTGTGTCGTTGACGATTTGGAGTCGCTCTCGGCGTTCGAGCAGTCCGGGATATACAACGGTCTTTATCACGTCATGGGCGGAAGGGAAATCACCGACAAATCAGCCGACTCCCTCGCCAGGCACGTGCGGAAAGTCAAGCCGGAGGAAGTCATCATAGCGTCCTCGCCGGGCATTGAGGGCGATATGTCGTATTACACGCTTGCGGATATTCTTCGGGGGCTTGGCGTTGAGAATGTTACGAGGCTTGCTTACGGCCTGCCGCTTGGAGGGAGCATTGAATTTGCTGACAGAATGACCCTACACACGGCACTTGAAGGAAGGCGGAAACTATGAGGGAGTATTCATTCATAATTGTAGCGGGCGGAAGCGGGACAAGGTTCGGCGGGAAAAAGCAGTTTATGACGCTAGGAGGCCGCGAATTATGGAGATGGAGTGCGGAAAACGCAGAGAGACTCCCGGACTCGATTCGCGAAATCGTGTTAGTGATTCCCAAAGGCGACTCACTGACTCCCGAATGGCGCGGGGAAATTCCGTTACGGGTAACGCACGGAGGAGACGAGCGCGCAATTTCTGTGCTTAACGGTCTAAGCATGGCCGGATGTGATTTCGTGATGGTACATGACGCTGCCCGGCCTTTCGCGAGTCCTGATTTATTCCGGCGGTTAATGAACGCCGTTACGGAGGAAGCCGGAGCCGTTCCCGTTCTGCCCGTAAGCGATGCCCTCAAGCGTATAGACTCCGGGGAAGTCTCATGCGTTGACCGCGATGGACTCTATATCACGCAGACTCCGCAGGTTTTCCCCCGTCTGAGGCTGATTGAGGCGGTGAAAGATTTCCCGTCAGCAAAAGACGAGGCAGAAGCGTGGCTGAAATCCGGCCATGTTCTGAATCATGTTGAGGGTGAAAGAATGAACTTCAAAGTAACAGTGAGGGAGGATATGACTATAGCGCGGGCATTGACGGAAGGAATGACGCGGACGGGACTCGGCTGGGATATTCACAGGCTAGTGCCGGGGCGTAAATTGATACTCGGCGGAGTGAGTATAGAGTCTGCGCTTGGCCTGCTGGGACATTCTGACGCGGACGTTCTGACACATGCAATCATGGACGCGGTATTAGGTGGTGCGGGGCTTCCTGACATAGGGAATATATTTCCGGCAAGCGATGAGAAATTCCGGGGTGCTGACAGCGTAGAATTGCTGCGGGAAGTCATGCGGCTTGTTACGGCTGAGGGATGGAATGTTGACTTTGTTGACTCTGTAATAACGGCTCAGGTTCCCCGGCTCAATAAATACCGTGAAGAAATTATGCGGAACATGAGTCAGTTTTTTCCCGTCAATATAAAATTCAAGTCAGCGGAAGGGCTTGACGACTCCGGGCGTGGATTGTGCATGACGTGCCGGGCTGTTGCGACACTAAGGAGGGCGGTAATGACATGTTAGCGTTCAGGCACAACAGGGAATGCGACGCTAAATTGTGGTTCGGGGAGCTTGCGTTAAACGGTTTCGAGCAGTATATCTTCAACGATGAGATCATGATGCCTACGCTTTTTGACACGTATGATGATTTTGTCGAACATTCATGGCCTGAGTTTGTGCAGGATAATTCATTCATGTAATCATGCTGACACTAGGAATAGAAACTAGCTGCGATGACACTGGAGTCGCGGTTATACGCGGAGAACGTGAAGTGCTGTGCGAATTATTGTCGAGCCAGATAAAATATCACTCTCATTTCGGCGGAGTGATTCCCGAATTTGCCGCCCGTAAACATCTTGAGAATTTGCTTCCGCTTGTTGACGCTGCTTTGAGCCAGTGCGATATATCCGGCCATGATTTAGACCTTATAGCGGTAACACGCGGGCCGGGCTTGATGGGTTCGCTGATTGTCGGCGTAATGACAGCGCGGGCATTGTCTCAGGCGTGGGATGTTCCGTTGATGGGAGTGAATCACCTTGAGGGGCATTTGTTCGCGCCTTTGATTGACGCTGTAGACTTAGAGCCACCGTTTTTGTCGCTGATAGTCTCAGGAGGCCACACGGAAATCATAAGGGTAGACGATTTCGGGAAGTATGAGCTTCTCGGACAAACGAGAGATGACGCGGCCGGGGAAGCATACGACAAGGCAGCGCGTATTCTCGGCCTGAAATACCCGGGAGGCCCTGAGATAGAACGCCTCGCGAAAACCGGCAATCCCCGCGCATTTGATTTCCCGATACCGTTACGGAACACCGACAAAATAGAGTTCAGCTTCAGCGGCCTGAAGACGGCGTTATTGTGGCAGGTGAAGAAATTTGCGCCGGACAATATCCCGGTGAATGACTTGTGCGCGTCATTTCAGCGGGCAGTAACAGAGTCATTGACGGCGAAAATCCGTCTTGCGGTGAAACTGACGGGAATCCGGCGCGTGTCAGCTTCCGGGGGAGTGTCAGCAAATTCTGCGCTCCGTGAGGCTCTCGGCGGTGATGACAGCTTCCGGGCGTGGCTTCCGGCTAAGGGGCGGTGTACGGACAATGCCGCTATGATTGCGGCGGCGGGCGTAAATTCGTGGAGGCGGGGAGTCAGGATGGATGACGTAATGCCTGACCCATCTTTGCACAGACTGTAATAATAGGGGGAATTACTCTTGAAATTTCATGGAGGCGCATATAACGATAATTAAGACAGCAGACAGCAGACA